>JAFVYX010000235.1 GCA_017500625.1 Clostridia bacterium
CGGAAGCAGAAGCCCCTGCCATCCGCTTTTCAGCGATTCCCGAAGGCTTGGAAGCTCCTCCTTTGCCATAGACTTTACCTTATAGTATTTGCAGAATGCAAACAGCATAAAAATGCGTTGAAGAATAAACCTCGACGGTGATGACACCGTCCGAGGTGACCTTTTCCATCGCATCGGCGATCAGGTTGCCGATGACCTCGTCGCCCGCCGAGATCGTGCCGACTCTGGCAATGTCCTCGGTGCCGTTGACCTTCTTCGAGATCTTGGCGAGGGCGGCGACGGCGGTATCGACCGCACGGAAGATGCCCTTACGCAGGACCATGGGGTTGGCGCCCGCGGCAATGTTCTTCATACCGTCGCGGATCAGCGTCTGGGCAAGGAGCGTTGCCGTGGTGGTACCGTCACCGGCGGCGTCGTTCGTCTTGGTGGCGACCTCCTTGACCAGCGCCGCGCCCATGTTCTCGGCGGCGTCGGGCAGCTCGATCTCCTTCGCGATGGTCACACCGTCGTTGGTGATGAGGGGAGTGCCGTATTTCTTGTCAAGCACCACGTTTCTGCCCTTGGGGCCCATCGTGATCTTGACCGTGTTGGCCAGCTTATCCACGCCGCGGAGCAGCGCGTTTCTCGCTTCAATGCCGTAAAGAATATCCTTTGCCATAGCTTAAAACCTTCTTTCCTTATTCTACGATCGCCAGAATGTCGCTCTGTCTCACGATGCTGTATTCCACACCGTCACACTTGACCTCGGTGCCGGCGTACTTGCTCGTGATGACCTTGTCGCCAACCTTGACGAGCATCTTGACCTCGTTGCCGTCAACGATGCCGCCGGGGCCAACGGCCACGACCTCAGCCACCTGGGGCTTCTCCTTGGCCGAGCCGGGGAGAATGATCCCGCCCTTGCTGGTTTCCTCGATCTCTGCCTGTTTGACCACAACGCGGTCGGCAAGCGGTTTGATTGTCATAAGACCTACCTCCAAAAACGTATCCCACACGGAGTGGGAGTATTGAATGATGCTTTTAGCACTCAGTTGCCCCGAGTGCTAACCTATTGTCTATTCTAATATGGTACGCAGGAAAAATCAATACTTTTTGCCATAGTTCACACTTTTTTAACAATTTAAGGAGTCGAGGGCGCCCCAAGGGCAGGGGAGTGCGGAAAAACGGGTAGAGATCACTCGGAAAGCGCCTCACGGAAGACGGCCAGGATCTTCTTCTCCTCGCGGGAGACCTTGACCTGCGTGAGGCCGAGCGCGCGGGCCGTTTCCTCCTGGGAATAGTCGCGGAAATAGCGGAGAAGTATGATCTTGCGGCGCAGGTCGGGCAGGCGCGAGATGACCTCGGCGATCGCCAGCTTTGTGAGGTTGCGCTCGCCCTCGTCCTCGTCGTAGAGCGTCGATTCGAGCGTTGCGCCCTCCTCCTCGCCGTAGAGGTGGTCGGAAAGGTGTGAAACGGGCGCGATCGACTCGAGCGCCGCCGCGGCCTCGGCCACCTCCACACCGCACTCGGCGGCCAGATCCTCAATGCGGACCTCGCGCTCCCCCTCGGAGAGACGGCGGTCACGGGCGGCCATCAGGCGTGCGCCGAGGCGCTTTTGCGTTCGTGAGACCTTCAGTGGCCCATCGTCCCGCAGGAAGCGGCGGATCTCGCCGAAGATGAGGGGGACGGCGTAGGTGGAAAAGGCGCAACCGCGCTCAGGATCAAAGGTGCGGATCGCCTTGAGAAGGCCGAGGTTGCCGAGCCCCACGAGGTCCTCGTACTCGGTGCCGCGCCCCACAAAGCGCAGGGCAATGCCCGCCACAAGGCCCCCGTTGTTCTTGACAAGCTCCTCGGTGGCGGTGCGGTCGCCCGCTCGGGAGCGCAGAAGCAGAGGCAGGTTGTCGCTGAATTTCGTTTCGTTCATGTCACCATCGTCAGGACAGACACTTTTTCATAGTCACCCGCGTTCCCACCCCGATCCGACTGCGGACGGTGAGGCAGTCGGTAAAGGTCTCCATGACCGAAAAGCCCATACCGCTCCGCTCCCCGTCCGCCCCGGTGGTGAACAGGGGCTGGCGTGCCTGTGCCACATCGGCGATGCCACACCCACGGTCGCGGATCACGACCGTGATGCTTCTGTCTTCGAAAAGGGCCACCGATATGTAGATGAGGCCGCCCATGCCGTGATAGGCGTGGACGATCGCGTTGGTCACCGCCTCGGAGACCGCGCACTTGAGGTCGGAAAGCTCCTCCACCGTGGGGTCAAGCTGGGCACAAAACGCCCCGACAATGGCGCGGGCGGCTCCCTCGTTGGCCGAGAGGGCGGGGAGCGTCAGCTTCATCTCGTTGATCTTCTTTTTCATAATGCTTCTCCTTGTTCCTTACGACTGTAAAGTGATGTTTTCGATTCTCTCAAGCCCTGCTACGGCAAAGATCTTGCGGACGCGGAGCGAGGGGTTGGCGAGGCGGACGGCAGCGCCCAGCTCCTCGCAAAGGGCGGCGCGGCCAAGCACAAGGCCAAGGCCCGAGCTGTCCATAAAGCTGACGCCGCCAAGGTCGATGACAAGAGTGCGGGGACGGTGCTTGAAGAGGGCCTTGTCGATCGTTTCGCGGGCGGCGGCGGCGCTGTGGTGGTCGATCTCGCCCACAAGGGCGGCGGTCAGGGTGTCGCCCTCCGAAAGGAGTGTGACGGTAAGAGCTTCTTTTTCCATAATTACCTCCGTGCATGGTTTGGACAGGCCCATTATACTCCTTTTTCGCCGTGGATTTTGTCAAAGCGGGGCGATGAACAAAAGAAATGTTAAAATTTTTTGCGTGCCCCGCAGGTGTTGACTTTTCACGCGCGATATGGTACAATTACTCTGCTGATTATAGATATCACACATTTCTATTTGAATGGAGAAACGACCATGAGAAAAAGCAAATGGCTCCTTCTTGCCGTTCTTGTGCTGACGGCGGTGCTGCTTTCGGCAACGCTGGCCTCCTGCGGCAACGGAGATGACGATCCCGGTGCGACCACCACCACGGCGGCCACCACCACCACGGCGCCCACCACCACGGCGGCCACCACCACGGCGGCTCCCACCTTTAAGGCCACCTTCCGTGTCGACGGTGTTGTCATTGCCGAGATCACCTTTGAGAAGGGGGATACCGAGCTTGTTGGTGTTCCCGCCGTTCCCGCCAAGACGGGCTACGTCGGCGAATGGGCCGATTACACCGTGGCGGCGCGCAACTTCTCGGTCGATGCGGTCTACACCTCGCTGACCACGGGCAGCACGGGCCTTGTGTACGAGAAGAACGAGGCCGGCACGGCCTACACCGTCGTCGGCTACACGGGCAAGGGCAAGAACCTTGTGATCCCCGCCACCTACAAGACGGCCGAGGACGCGGCTCCCCTGCCCATCACCGCCATCGCCCCGAACGCCTTCTGGGGTAAGAATCTTGTTGGCGTTTATCTTACCGCTGCCCCCATCAAGGAGATCGGCGCGCACGCCTTTGCGGCCTGCTCCCAGCTTTCTGAGCTGGCGCTGCCCACCACGCTCACGGCGATCGGTGATTACGCCTTCTTCGGCTGTGAAAAGCTTTCGGAGCTTTCGCTCTCTGCCGGCGTGACGAGCATCGGTGAGCGTGCCTTTGCCAATGCCTTCGCCCTCGAGACGCTCACTCTCCCCTCCACCGTTCGCCAGATCGACAAGGGCGCCTTCTCGGATTGCCATGCGCTGACCGCGCTGACACTCCCCGCTTCGCTGAGCTCGGTCGGCTCGCTCGCCTTCTTCGGCTGCACCTCGCTTGAGACGCTGGTCCTTCCCGATACCCTGAACCTGCGCGATACCACCGTCTTCTTCGGCTGCACCGCGATCAAGACGCTGACCTGTGCCACCGGCTCGGTGGCGGCGATCCCGCACGATTCTCTCACGACGCTGACCATCACCACGGGCGGCTCTCTCACCGAGACCCTGCTGGACGGCTGTGCCGAGCTTACGACACTGACGCTGGGCGCCGGCGTGAACTACGTGGCCTCCGGTGCCTTCAAGTCCTGCGCCTCGCTGGAGACGGTGGCGCTCGGCAGCGGCTCGCCCTTGACGCTTGTTGACGGCGTTCTCGTTCAGGGAAATGCCATCGTCCTCGTTCCCGCCAAGAGAACGGCTCCCGTCACTATGACGGGCATCACCGAGATCAAGGCCTACGCCTTCGCGGGCTGCACCGCCCTTACCTCGGTCAATCTTTCGGCGGTCGAGATCATCGGTCAGTACGCCTTCGCGGGCTGCACCGGTCTTGTTGAGGTCGCGATCCCCGCCGATTGCGTGGTGAACGACTATGCCTTCTCGGGCTGCAGCGGCATTACCGCCCTGATGGCGGATCCCTCGGCCACCTTCGGCTCGGGCGCCTTTGCTGGCTGCACCTCTGTGGCGATGGCGATGCTTCCTACCGACGCTTTGGCCTCGCTCCCCAAGGCCAACCTCGTTTCGCTTTACGTGAACGGCGGCGATACGATCGGCAAGCGCGCCTTCTACGCTGTAAAGAATCTTACGCACGTCGTCCTCGCCGAGAGCGTGACGTCGGTCGGTGCCAACGCCTTCTTCGGCTGCGACAACGCCGCGATCTTCTGTGAGGCGGCTGCCGCTTCTGCGGACTTTGACGCCGGCTGGTCGGGTGCGTGTGACGTTTATTACGCCGGTGCCTGGTCCTGGGTAGAGGGCCTGCCCGCCCCCAACGCTCCCACGGCCTGATCGCTTTACAAAAGGCCCCCCGCACGGCGGGGGGCCTTTTTTTCGCCTTGACAAGCCCTGCGCTTTATGGTAAAATGTTCCTCGTGCCAACGAGGAGGATATATGAACGCTTTTGAACGCTTTGTTTTTTTGTTGCAAAGGGAGATCGAAACGCCCGCGTGCTATGGGGCGTATCACCTTTTTTGCCTGACAGCCGTGATCGCTCTCACGGTTTTTCTTTGTCTCCGCTTTCGTGATGCCGAGGAGAGGACGGTGCGCCGCATTCTCCTTGCCGCCTGGCTCTGTATGGTGGTGGCTGAGGGCTATAAGCAGCTGGTCTTTTCCATGGGCGTCACGGACGGCATAGCCGAATGGGGCTACACGTGGTACGCCTTTCCCTATCAGTTCTGCTCAACGCCGATATATATTCTGCCCTTTGCCATTTTCGGCAACGGTCGCGTTAAGGAGGCCGCCCTTGCCTATATGATGACCTTCTCGCTCTTTGGAGGTCTTGCGGTTATGGTGTATCCCGGCGATGTCTTTATACACCTTCTCGGCGTTGACGTGCAGACGATGCTCCACCACGGCCTGCAGGTGGTGCTGGGCATTTATCTCGCCGTGCATCGCCGCCGCACGCTCGGCTCCCGTCATTTTTTTACGGCTGTCCCCTTTTTCCTTGCGGCGGTGGCGCTGGCTTTGATCCTTGACGTTGCGGTCTATCACGCTCTGGCGGCGGGCGGCGGAGAGGTTCCCACCTTCAATATGTTTTTTATCAGCCCTTACTTTGACTGTACGCTCCCTCTCGTCGGTCTCGTTTACGCCGTGATGCCGTACCCCGTCTTTCTCCTTGTGTATCTTTTCGGCTTCACTCTGGCGGCGGCGATCGTGTACCTTGCGATTTTGGGCATCTGGCGTCTCCTTTCTCGGAGGCGGCGGGTATGATGCGCCGTTGGCGACCTTGGCTTTTGGTTCTTTACCTTGCCGCAGAGCTGGCACTCGCCGTGCTGCTCCATACCCAAAAGCCCTCGTATCCCTATTCTTACGCCTCGGTCGTTCTGGCCCTTCTTGCCTGCCTTGCTCTCTATGAAAGGACAAGCCGCTGGCTTCTCACTGCCACAGCCCTCCTCTTTACGCTGGGCGCCGACTACTTCCTTGTGGTGAAGGACGCGCACTATACCGTGGCGATGTCCCTCTTTTCGGTCACCCAGCTGGCGTATGCCGCCCGCCTCACGCTCGGGGAGGGGAAGCGTCTCCGTCGCTGTCAGCTCTCGGTCCGTGCGGCCGCCGTCCTTGTCGCCCTCGCCGCGACCGTTGCCGTCCTCGGCAGGGACATCGATGCTCTTGCGCCCCTGTCTCTCTTTTACTTCTCCAACCTGCTGACCAATGCCGCCTTTGCCACCGTCGGGTGGCGGCGCGCGCCGCTGTTCGCCATAGGCCTTTGGCTCTTTGTCCTCTGTGATATCTTCGTTGGCTTCGGTATGCTCGGGGAGTACCTCCCCTTGGGAGATGGCGCCCTCCTCGGCTTTCTCGTCGATCCCCCCCTCAATATGGCGTGGGTGTTCTATCTCCCCTCACAGGTCCTGCTGTCGCTGTCGTGTTTGCACCGCGACCGGCTCCACGCCTGAGAAAGCGCCCCCCCCTTCTTTTCATTAAAAAAGCCGAGATTGAGTTATCAATCTCGGCTTTTTGCGTTGCCGCCCTTTATTCAATATCAAGATTTTCAAAAAGAAATGTATCGTTATCCAAAAACTCAAGGACCGTCATGCCAAACCCATGGGCCAAGCGCAAAACGGTGGAAAGTGTTACCGTCTTGCTTTTGCCACTCATGATCCATTGCATGTGACCGTGTGGGATGCCCGAAAGCTGCTCCAAGCGGTATTGCGTTATCCTTTTCTCGGCCAAAAGGGCAAGGACTCTTTTAGCTACGGCGTCATTTACAGTCACGGCGTACCCCCGAAAGAATGTATACGAAAGTTTGCTTCCATATTTCATTATAGGCATTTTGCCCAAAAATATAAGAATGCACACTTCCATAACCGCGATTTTTGTGCTACAATACGAATGTAAGCATACATAACGGGTGGGAGAAATGATCATTACATTCTGTGGACATTCGGACTATATGGGAAATGCTGAGGACGAGGAACGCTTGCTTGCCCTTTTGGAAAGTGTCATTAAGGGGGAGCCGGTGGACTTTTATCTTGGCGGTTACGGCATTTTGACGAATTTGCGCTTGGTTGCACAAAAAAATACAAAAGGCTTCACCCAAACGCAAGGCTTGTGCTCATTATCCCGTATTTATATCCGCTTTCAAAAGAAAGGCAGGATATTCTCTCGAAATCATACGATGAAATTCTTTACCCCGCGCTTGAAACCGTACCGCAAAAATTTGCTGTCATCAAGAGAAACGAATTTATGGTGAATAAGGCCGATTACGTTTTTGCTTACGTCAGGACCTACTATGGCGGAGCTTACAGAATGCTACTCTATGCTCACAGACATAAAAAGCCTTATACTAACATCTATCAGGGGCGGTATGAATTGAACTGAATAAAATACCCGCGATTTTGGTGCCAAGCACAAAGGGCTAACGAAAGCTCCGTTAGCCCTTTGTGCTTTTTGCTTTTATGTCCTTTACGGCGATGCCGTCGGTGCTTTTTATCCTCCGTGGGCCCGTACGATGCGTCCCGTGGCGGCCAGCGCCGACGTTATGGCGGGAGAAAGGCCGACGGCGGGGTAGAGCGTCACGCCGCAAAGCCCGTGTCTCTCGGCCAGCGCCAGCTTTTCGCACACGGTGCCCGCGTCCTCAAAGTAGGCGATGCGGCGCGCCCCGTCCTCCTCATAGGAAAGATAGGAGAGATGCGCCACGGGATCGTAGGCGATCGCGCACCCATGCTCGGCAGCCAGGCGCTCGGCCTCGGCAGCAGGGAAAACGCGGCCGCAACCCCCACCCACGGGGAATTCGGTGGCGCGGGTGGAGATGCCGAGCAGAAGCTTTTGCGGCCGCACCGCCTCCACCGCCGCACGGACGGCGGCCTCCACCCGATCGTAGGGGGCGTCGGGCGCCGCCTCACCGAAGCGCGTGGCAAAGTCGTAGGTCTCGAGCGACAGCGCCCCCGCCGCGCGACCAAGCGAGGCGAGGGATCCGCAGGGCGATGTGGGCGGCGCCACCGATACCACCACGGTAGCGGTATGTCCGAGGCGGCGGCGGAGCGCCATCACAAAGGCGCGGTGCGCGAGGGCGCAGTCCTCGGGCACAACGGGCAAGTCGAGGAAGACTCCGCCGTAGCCGCGCTCCGAAAGCAGGGCAAGGAGCGCTTCGGTGGCGGTGCGGGCGGCCGCCTCGCACGTGTAGAACTCACGCGCCGTGGCCTCCTCCTCGGCCGCCGTGGTGCCCGCAAAGGAAAGACCGAGAAGGGGCACAGCGCCCCCCGCCCTGGCCGCGGTCACGGCCTCCCGGTCGTTTGGCGGCATCAGCTCTCCGTAAGGGCCGAGGCGGCAGGAGAGAAGCGTCAGGAAGGTGAGGTAGGGCAGAATGGGGCGCAGGTCAGCTTCGGGGGTATCGGCCGCGGCCACTCCCGTTACGACCAATGAGGTGCGGGGCGCCGCCGCCTGCGACAGGGTGAGTGTCATGCCCTCATAAAGCTCCTCGCCGCGGCAAAGCGGCGGATTCTCACGGAGAAGCGCCGAGACCGAAAGCCCGTGCCGCTCGGCGATGCCCTTTATGGTATCCCCCTCCCTTACGTGGTAGGTCCTCCCCGGCAGAGCGATGAGAAGCGCCTGCCCCTCAACGAGGGGCGCTCCCCCGTCAAGTCCGTTCAGGGCGGCCAGAGTGGTGGGCAGGATCCCGTGGCGCCGCGCCACCGTGCCAAGCGTTTCGCCTGCCGTTACGCGATGTACCGTCATACCGTATCTCCCTTCGTATGTGTTCTTCATCAGTATATGCCGCCAAAAAAGAATCGGTGAGTCGGTATGCCCGCTCCTTCGTGGGGAATACTATCGGAGAACGAAAAGGAGGTAGCCCTATGCAGAAATTACAGATCGTCCGCGCGTCGGCCAGAGAGATCCTCGATTCGCGCGGAAACCCCACGGTGGAGGCCAGCGTCTTCCTCTCGAACGGTACGGTGGGGGTGGCGGCAGTACCCTCGGGGGCCTCAACGGGAAGCCACGAGGCGCACGAGCTGCGCGACAGCGGTAAGAGCCGCTACGGCGGGCGCGGCGTGCTCGGCGCCGTCTATAACGTCCAAAGGATCATTTCGCCCGCCATTTCGGGCATGAACGCCCTCGACCAGGAGGAGCTGGACGTCACCATGTGCCTGCTTGACGGCACCGACGATAAGAGCCGCCTCGGCGCCAACGCCACCCTGGCCGTCAGTCTCGCGGCGGCGCGCGGAGCGGCCGCGGCTCTCGGCCTGCCCCTTTACCGCTATATCGGCGGCGCTCGTGCACGGCGTCTGCCGATCCCGATGATGAACGTCTTAAATGGCGGCGCCCACGCCTCGAACAACCTGGACGTCCAGGAGTTTATGCTCGTACCCGTGGGAGCGCGCAGCTTTGAGGAGGCGCTCCGTATGGGGAGTGAGATCTACCACGCCCTCGGCGCGATCCTAGAAAAAAAGGGGCTTTCGACCGCCGTGGGGGACGAGGGGGGCTACGCCCCAATGCTCGAGGGGTGCGAGGCGGCTCTCGATCTTCTTTGCGATGCCATTGCCGCCGCGGGCTATGACACGGAGCGCGTCCGCATCTCGCTTGATGCCGCGGCCAGCGAGTGGCAAGCGGACGACGGCGGCTATTTTCTCCCCAAGGAGGGCCGCCGTACCACCGCCGCCGCGCTTTCGGACTATTGGCAGTCGCTGTGCAACGAGTACCCGATCTTCTCGATCGAGGACGCCCTCGCCGAGGACGATCTTGTCGGCTGGGCGGGGCTCACCGACCGCCTCGGTGAGCGGCTGCTCCTTGTCGGTGACGATCTCTTTGTTACCAATGAGGATCGCCTCCGCATGGGAATGGAGAAGGGCGCGGCCAACGCGGTGCTGATCAAGCCCAACCAGATCGGCACCCTGACCGAAACGCTCCGCGTTTGCGACCTCGCCGCCGAGCACGGCTACCGCTCGGTGATGTCACACCGCTCGGGCGAGACCGAGGATACCACCATTGCCGACCTGGCCGTGGGGCTCTCGTGTGGGCTCATTAAGGCGGGCGCCCCCTGCCGCAGCGAGCGGGTGGCCAAGTACAACCGTCTCCTCAAGATCGAGTCCTCGCTTTTTCACGGCGGCCGCTACGGTTGACGGGGCCAAAAGCCCACAACGCTTTCATTTTTTAACGGTAGTTCGCGGTGGGGGGCTCCTTGCCTTGACAAACGCACATTTTTTTGGTATAAATAAGGGGTAAACCACAATCACAAGGAGCTTCTTATGGACCTAAGTCAGCTGCGTTGCCTTGTTCTCGATATGGACGGCACCGTGTACCTCGGCAACCGCCTCATCGGGGAGATGGACAAGACCCTGGCCGCCCTCCGCCGCCACGGGATCCGTCTTTGCTATTTCACCAATAATTCCTCAAGGAACGCAAAGGATTATGCCGAAAAGCTCACGCGCCTCGGCCTTTTCGATGCGCGCGATATCGTCTATACCTCGGCTATGGCCACCGTCTCCTACCTGAACGCCCATCACCGCGGCAAGAGCGTCTATCTGCTCTCCACCCCCACCGTGCGCGAGGCATTTCTTGAGGGCGGGATCCCGCTCTCTAAGGAAAACGCCGACATCGTGGTGCTGGCCTACGATACCACCCTGACCTTTGAAAAGCTGCGCGTCGCCAACGAGATGCTCTGCCGTGGCGCCCTCTATATCGCCACCCACCCCGATATGGTCTGCCCCACCGAGGACATCTCGATGCCTGACGTTGGCTCGTTTATCCGCCTGCTTGAGGGCTCCTCGGGCCGTGTACCGGACGTGGTCATCGGCAAGCCCAACGCCCTGGCGGGCGAAGCCATTATGGCGGCCGTCGGCTGCGCCCGTGAGGAGATCGCTATGGTGGGCGACCGCCTCTATACCGATATCCGCTTCGGCATCAACGCGGGCTTTGGTTCGATCCTCGTCCTCTCGGGCGAGACCACAAGGGAGATGCTGGACGCCTCGGACGTCTGCCCCTCGCTCGTCCTTGATAGCTTGAACGACCTTCCCGCCTTGCTGGGAATCACCCCGTAATGCGCCTTTTTTGCAAAAGGTCTTGACAAATCCCTCTCCGTGTGCTATGATAATGGGGCGTGAATTATGCCCCTGTAGCTCAGATGGTAG
>JAFVYX010000236.1 GCA_017500625.1 Clostridia bacterium
CCGGCCGTGAGTACACCTTTGGCGGCACTGCCGTCAGCTTTGGCGGCGGCTACGCCTCGGTCATCACGCCCGTGAAGGACGGCGAGACTGTCATCGGCTTCCGCGCGGTGGCTCCCGGCACCTTCACCATGACGCAAAACGGCGTGACGCTGACCTGCCGCGTGGAATACTACGTTGGCTCGGCCGGCGTTGGCACCAACACCGCAGAGCGCCTGGAGGCCAACTTCAAGGGCGGCATCGACACCGTGCTTGAAGCCGGTATCAAGGGCTTTGCCCCCGACATTGTGGGCGGTACCGTGGCGCTGGATAAGATCCCCTACACGGTCCTCGTGAAGAAGGGCGAGACCGTTCTTGCTGCCGGTAGCGACTATGAGATCCTTCCGAACGGCCAGATCGACTTCAACGCCGCGCTGATCGGCGAGACGCTTACGCTGACCTACGTTCCCGAGTACGCCCTTAAGGGCGACAACGTTTCCGTCACCGTGACGGTCAAGCTCAACAACGGTGTGAACGTCTATACGAACGACGAGCTGTATGCGGCGTATGCCGACCTCAGCGTCAACACCATCAACCTCCTCCGCAACATCAAGGCCGCCCTTCAGCCCCAGCACTACACCGTCAACGAGTACGGCCTTCTCGTCCACAACGACGATTACCTGAACGGCGTGTACCTGCGCGCTCCCCTGCAGGGCGCGGGTGCCGACTCGATCACCATCAACGGTAACTGCTACAAGATCGATGCCTCCGGCATTCCCGCCATCAACCCCGAGCTCCAGCCCGGCGAGGATGACAGAGCCACCTGGAGCGACGGCTACACGGGTCTTAACGAGTCCCATTACCAGCTCGTGAACGTCCAGGTCGGTATCTTTGGCTACTGCTACGCTTACGTCCGTTCCGATGGGACCATCCACACGGTCGGTGACAGCGCCACGCAGCCCGGCGGTACGCTCTACATGAACGACCTCTTCATCACGGGCAACGAGTACGAGATCACGAGAACCATCACCGACCCGAACGCCAAGACCTATTGGGAGAAGACCTACCCCGTGGTCGGCAAGGACCAGGTCGTGGTCGCCTCCTCGGGTGCGACGCACGGTATCATCATCCGTCAGACGAACGCCGTCCTTGACAACGTGAAGATCGAGCATACGCAGACCGCTCTGTTTGCCGACGGCTACAGCACCGTGATCGAGGACTCGACGGAGGTCAAGCGCCCCGGTACGCCCGCCGCGCTCCTGACGAGCTTCACGCTCAACAACACGATCGTTGACACCAACTTCAACTCCTCCTTCTTCGGTTGGGGTCAGGTCGGTCTCTCCATGACCAACACCTACATGGGCAGAAGCTGCGGCCCTGCCATGATCTTCTCGGATACGCCGATCGCCGCCACGCATTACACCGGCACGGTCAGCTATCTCGATATGGGTGAAGGCACGGTGGTGGAGAACTACGTGACGGGTGCCGAGCCCTGGTTCCAGTCCTACGGTGCCACCAGTGCCGCGACCATGGTCTCCGGCATGCTGGGCGGTACCTACAACTCGAACGTTGAGGCCCCCCACGCCTACTACCACCAGCTCTATCTCGGCGGGTTCCCGGTGGCTCTGACGCCTACCAAGGAGTACGGTACCGACAAGCTGCAGGCGTTCAACGCCATTATGGCCACCAACGCCGCCCGTACCGACGATCCCTTTGCTCAGGATTACACCGCCTACGCGGGTCTTGGCTCTCCCTACACCGATGCCAAGATCAACGGCGAGGCCATGAGCACCACGGTCGAGGACGGTAACGGTGCACCTCCCCGCCCGCAGTACATCGGCGGACGGTGGTACCAGCACATCCCGACGACGATGCCCGGCGCCGGCGCCAACGCCATGCAGGTCATCATTGAGATCCACGTGGCGGACGCCGCTAAGCTTTGGCCCACCACGGCGGCCGAGTGATCCTCTTACCCCACAATTCCCGACACGGCAGCTTCGGCTGCCGTGTCTTTTTTCGCTGATCTTCGCAAAAAATTCTAACGCCTGTTCTTGGCTTTTTGTTTTTTCCGACAGATTTCTTTTTTTCCTTTACTTTCGTCGAAATCCCTCGTTTCCTCTCTTGACTTTCCTTGTGCGCTATGTTATAATGAACGATGGTAATAATGGCGGTAGGGATACCGCGACAGATAAGGAGGAACCTCATGGCTCATCTCAATGAGGCGGCTGTCAAAAAGATCTCCGAGATCTGCGACAGATACGCCAACGAAACCACACCTCTGATGATGATTCTCAGTGACATTCAGACGGAATACGGCTATATTCCGATCGAGGTCCAGGAGCTTGTCTCGGAGAAGACCGGCATCTCGGTGGCCGAGATCTACGGTGTTGTCACCTTCTATTCGTTCTTCTCGCTGAAGCCGAAGGGAAAGTACATCATCGGCTGCTGCCTCGGTACGGCCTGCTACGTCAAGGGGGCTCAGCAGATCATTGACAAATTCTCGGAGCTTCTGGGCATTGCCCCCGGCGAGACCTCGGAGGACGGGCTCTTTACGCTGGACGCGCTCCGCTGCATCGGCGCTTGCGGTATCGCCCCTGCCGTGACCATCAACGGTAAGGTGTACCCGAAGCTGGCCGTTTCCGACGTTCCCGCCATTGTGGAAGAATACAGAAAGCTTGGAGGTGCCGAGGCATGAGTAAGATCACATCGAGAGAGGAGCTGCAGGCCAAAATCTGCTCCTGCACCGATTCTCTGAAGGCAAAATTTGAGGGTGCGGACGGCAAGCGTGCCATCGTGCTCTGCGGCGGTACC
>JAFVYX010000022.1 GCA_017500625.1 Clostridia bacterium
CGGGCCATAGGCGGCGCAGGCACGGTAGTCCCCCGCCTCCTTGTCCATACCAAAGGCACCCCAGACGGCGGGGCGGTAGATCTTCTCCTCGGGCACGTTGTGCATGCACACGGGAATGCGAAGGATCGAGCACATCGTGATGAGGTCGGCACCGATGTGGCCGTAGGAGATCGCGCCGTGGTTGGCGCCCCAGTTGTTCATCACGTCGTAGGCGGTCTTGAAGGCGCCCTCACCCGTGACACGGGGAGCAAACCACGTGCAGGGCCAGGTGTAGTCGGTGCGCTTCCAAAGGGTATCGGTCACCTCATCGGGCAGGCGGACCGTCCAGCCCTCGGCGATCTGCATCACGGGACCAAGGCCCTTGACCATATTGAGACGCACCATCGTGCAGGGCATCTCGGCACGGGTCACAAAGCGGGAGGAGTAGCCGCCGCCGCGGAAGTAACCGAGGTCGGCATAGGGCCAGGTGGTGGCCGCCATGCAGGCATCGACGTCGGCGTCGGTCATCTCCCACCACTGTTTCATCACGGGGTTGCCGTCGGCGTCCTTGACTTCGCCGCAGGCATCGACACAGCAGGCGCCCGAGTTGATGAGGTGGATAAAGCCGTCGGCCTCCTTCGCCTTGCCCTCGATCTCGTAGCCCGTCACACGGCGGACGGCGTCACCCGACCAGTAGGTACGCACGTCGGCAAACATCTGGGCGCGGCCCGTCAGGAGCTTCATAAAGAGCATGCAGATGCCGTTGAGACTGTCGTTCTCGGTGGCGAGAACGTAGGGCTCACGCGCGCCGTTCCAGTCGAAGGTCGAGTTCAGAATGCTCTCGGGGAAATCGCAGTTGGGGTAGAAGTCGGTCCACTGGCGCTGGCCCTGGAAGCCCGCCGCCAGAGCGTTGTGACCCACGGCCTCCTCCTCGCAGCCCGCGGGGAGATTCTTGTTGCCGTTCATCAGGTCCTTGATGATGCACGCCATCTTGGCCGTGAACTCCCAGTCGGCCGCCTTCTCCTCGGCGGTCCTTTGCAGCTCCTCGGGGTTCTTGTCAAAGTCGGGGTTGCACTTCTCCTTGATCCACGCCAGCGCCTTCTCGTACTCGGCGGCATCGTAGATGCCCTCGGTCATACGGCGAATGATCTCGACCTCGTCCACGCTTTCCACGCGCATGCCGAGGTACTCCTCAAAGAAGGCAACGTCCACGATCGAGCCCGCAATGCCCATGCAGATCGAACCGATCTGCAGGTAGGACTTCCCACGCATGGTGGCCACGGCGACCGCGGCACGGCCGAAGCGCAGGAGCTTCTCGGCAACGTCGTCGGGAATCTCGGTATCGTCAAGATCCTGCACGTCGTGCCCGTAAATGCCAAAGGCAGGGAGGCCCTTCTGTGCGTGACCCGCCAGCACCGCCGCCAGGTAAACCGCACCGGGGCGCTCGGTACCGTTGAAGCCCCACACCGCCTTGATGGTCATGGGGTCCATATCCATCGTCTCACTGCCGTAGCACCAGCAGGGAGTGACGGTCAGGGTGATGTCCACGCCCTCCTTCTTGAACTTGTCGGCGCACGCCGCCGCCTCGGCCACACGGCCGATCGTGGTGTCGGCAATGACCACCTTCACGGGCTCGCCGTTCGAATAGCGGAGATTCTCCGTCAGAAGCTTGGCGGCGCTTTTGGCCATATTCATGGTCTGCACCTCAAGACTCTCACGCACCTTCAAGGGGCCGCGCCGTCCGTCGATCGTCGGACGGATACCGATCACGGGATACTCACCGCAAAGTCTTGTGTTTGCCATAATGTCCTCCTCGTATAAGTAAAATGATGCGGGGGTTGATTTTTTGCTCCCCTTTATTATAGTAGAAAAAAGAGAACAAAACAAGTAGGAAAGTAGAAAAAAGTTAAGATTATGACCAATCTTACCCCCACCGAGCGTTCCATGGCCGAGGTGCTGTATTCCTCCCACTATCGCGTCATAAACTGAAAACAAGCACACGGTCTCCGCATTTTTGCGGTTCCGTGTGCTTTTTGTAAATCTTACTTGTCCTATCGAGGTTGCCGTTATTGCTTCTTCAGCCATTCCTTGAGGTACGCCTCGCAGGCGGTATCCTCCTTCAGAACACGGAAGGCCTCGGCCATTTTGTCGGAGGCCAGGCGGACAACGCACTTCCCGATCCTCTCGTTGTTTCCGTCGTGGCAGTCGGAGGACAAGGAGTTCGGGTAATTGGCCATCCAGGCAAAGGGGGTATAGAAGCCCGCGTTTGTCAGGTGATCCATGTAATGCGTGGAGGTGCCGGAGACGTCATTGAGGCGGGACAGGTCCACAAGGTCGGGGCGGAGCCCTAAGGAAACGGCCGTCTCCATGAGGCACCCGTGTCCTTTGGCCGTGCAGGCCGAGGTGTAGTGCCTGAGGAGGGCAATGTCCTCATCGGTCAGCTCGGGCAAAAGGTCACGCTGCCCTCTGTCGGCCATTCGCACAAGCTCGGCGGGGGTCGGCCAGGAATGGAAGGCGTTGTAGACAAAGACCATGTAGTCGTGCTTTTCGTAAAGGACGCTGCGGGCAAAGTTGTTGAGGAGGGCTGCGTTGCCGCCGTGGCCGCTGATCAGGACGATCTTCTTAAAGCCGTTTCGGCCCATTTCACGGCAGGATTCCTCCAGGATCTCGTGCATCAGGCGTGAGGAAAAGATGATGGTGCCGCGGAATTCTCCCGCCCCCTGCTTTTCACCGAAGTATTGATGGGGGAACAGCACGATCGGCTCCTTTTTGGCCGCCAGCTCGGCGACTCCGCCCGCATGGATCACGTCCTGGCCGAGGGGGAGATGCCGCCCGTGATGCTCAACGCACCCCACGACCAGGCCGCAAACGCCGCGCGCCTCCTCCACCGCCATTTCAAAATCGCCCGAAAGGATCTCTGTCCAAAGCATAGTCATACTCCTTTGTTTTATGTGTTTTATGAATGAAAATCGTTGTTACTCCGTGCATTTGCTGGGGGAATAGCCGTACGCGCGGCGGAAGCATTTGGAAAAATAGGAGGGGTCGGTAAAGCCGCAGGCGGTGGCGGCCTCGGTGACCGAGGCGCCCCCCTCAAGGAGACGGCGGGCGGCCTCCAGACGGATTCTGGAGAGCGATTCGGTCACGGTCTCGCCGTAGCGCTTTTTATAGCTGGCCGTCATCGTTGCGCGGCAGCAATGAAAGCGGCGGCAAAGGACGTCAATGGTGAGATGCTCGGCAAAATGGTTTTCTATGTAGGCGTGGGCCGCCTCGGCGGGGGATTCCCCGTTGGCGCGCAGAAGGTTGGAAAGCGCAAGGTAGCCCGCGCACGCGGTCATGATATGCCCAAAGGCCTCGGCCGTCACGCGGGAGCAGGAGGGGAGCTCGGCCGCGGCACGCTCGGCCTCCTCGAGGGGGACGCCGAGCGCCGCGAGGGCGCTTGCCGCCCTCTCGCGCTCACGGGGCAGATCCTCCAGCACCTGCCCCATCATCAGAAAGCCGAGAAGCTCGTTGTCCTGATAGATCGGGCTGACCGCCTCAAAAAGCCCCATGTGACAGCGGTAAATGTAAATGCCGCCGCGCGCCTTGGCCTCCTCGAGCGCCTCGGCGTCTCCCAAAAGACAGCGGGCGTGCAGACCGCACCTCTCATGCACACAGAAGCAAAAGGGAGAGGGGCCCGCGGGATACGCCGCGATCTCGCCCGCGGTGGCATCGTGGAGCGAGAGGCGGAAGCCCGAGGCCTCGTACAGAGCGCGGAGCAGATCTTCGATCTCTTCCTTATGGATCATAATGGCTCTCCTTTTTAAGGAAAAAACGGTGTTCTATCCAATTTTACTTATTATTATACGATTTTCCATTGAAAAGTCAAGCGGTTTTGTGTATAATCTTAATTGGTAAAGAAAAACATCACTTAGGAGGACAAGCTATGGCAACGCGTGAGGAGCTTTGCGCCAAGATCCATGAGGCGATCGCCGCCTTTTCCGTGGAGGGGGAGACCGTCTCCTGTGAGCTTTACGGAAGCGGCCACATCAACGATACCCATCTTCTCATCACCCGCGCGGAGGACGGCTGTGAGCGCCGCTATATTCTCCAGCGCATCAACCACGTGGTGTTCCCGCACCCCGAGGAGGTCATGGAAAACATTGAGAGCGTGACGGCCCATTTGCGCCGCGGAATTCTTAGTGAGGGCGGCAATGCCGACCGTGAGACCCTGACCGTGGTCAAAACGCGGGAGGGCGCCCCCTACTACCGCGATTCGATCGGCAGCTTTTGGCGCGTCTACCTCTTTATTGAGGACAACCTCAGTCTTGACAAGGTCGAAACGCCCGAGCAGTTTTATAAGAGCGGCGTGGCCTTCGGTCGCTTCCAGAGCCGCCTTGCGGATTTTCCTGCCGAGACCCTGCATGAGGCGATCGTCAACTTCCACAACACCCCCGTGCGTTATGAGAACCTCGAGCGCGCCATTGCGAAGGACGCCTGCGGCCGTGTGGCCGAGTGTACCGAGGAGATCGCCTTTGTCCGTGCGCGCCGCGAGTTTACCGAGGTACTCTATAAGGCCCACGCCGAGGGCAAGCTTCCCCTGCGCGTGACGCACAACGATACTAAGCTCAACAACATTCTCTTTGACGCCGCCACGGGCGAGCCCCTGTGCGTTATCGACCTTGACACCATCATGCCCGGCTTCTCGGTCAACGACTTCGGCGATTCGATCCGCTTCGGCGCTACCACCGCTGCCGAGGACGAGACCGACCTTACCCGCGTGATGCTCGATCTCGATCTCTTCCGCACCTTTGCCCGCGGCTTCATCGAGGGGTGCGGCGGCCGCCTGACAAGCGAGGAGATCGCGCTTCTTCCCGTCGGCGCCAAGATGATGACGCTGGAGTGCGGTATGCGCTTCCTCACCGACTACCTCGAGGGCGATACCTATTTCCGCATTCACAGAGAAAAGCACAACCTCGACCGCGCCCGCAACCAGTTCGCCCTCGTCGCCTCGATGGAGGAGAAGTGGGAGGATATGGCCGCCATCGTTGCGTCTCTCGCCTGATGCCTTTTTGCCGCCCACAGCATATACTGTAATTATACAAATCAACATACGGAGGTATTTTATAATGGAACTCATCGTTTGCAAGTCCTACGAGGAAATGTCGAAGAAGGGCGCCGAGATCATCGCCGCCGGTATGAAGGAGAAGCCCGATTTCGTTCTGGGCCTCGCCACGGGCTCGACCCCTGTCGGTATGTACCACACGCTGGCCGATATGAACCGTGCGGGCGAGATCGACTTCTCGCGCGTCACCACCTACAACCTTGACGAGTATTACCCCATCGATCCCAAGAACGACCAGAGCTACCGCTACTTCATGAACAAGAACCTCTTCGACCTTGTCAACATCGACAAGGCCAACACCCACGTGCCGGACGGCTCGGCCGCCGACCCCGAGGCCGCCTGCCGCGCGTATGACGAGGCGTATGCCAAGACCGGCTACGCCGACGTCCAGGTGCTGGGTATCGGCCGCAACGGCCACATCGGCTTCAACGAGCCCGACGATGCCCTCGTCCTTGGCACGCACGTCACGGGTCTCACCGAGGACACGATCGACGCCAACTCGCGCTTCTTTGCCTCGGCCGACGAGGTTCCGACGCACGCCCTCACCATGGGTATGGGCACCATTCTCAAGGCGAAGAAGATCCTGATGCTCATCAACGGCAAGCAGAAGCACGATGTGCTGATGGCCCTCACCGACGACAAGATCACCACCGCCGTGCCCGCCACCTTCATCAAGCTCCACCCTGACGTTGTCGTTCTCTGCGACGAGGAAGCGTACCGTGGTTAACGTACTGAAAAACGTCACGATCGACGGCAAGGTCACTGACCTTGTCGCCGAGGACGGGAAGATCCGCGCGATCGGCAAGTGCGAGCGCTCGGGCGAGGATTGCGAGGGGCTCGAGCTGTATCCCGGCCTCTTTGATACCCACGTCCACGGCGCCGTCGGCTACGATACGATGGAGATCTCGGACGGGGGCCTGCCCGAAATGGCGCGCTTTATGCTCGAGAATGGCACCACCAGCTTTCTCCCCACCACCATGACGATGGACATCGAGACCATTCGCGCCGTCGTCAACCGCGACCTGCCCCGCATCGAGGGGGGCGCCAAGGTCGAGGGCTTTCATATGGAGGGGCCGTACATCGCGGACAAGTATAAGGGCGCCCAGAACGGCGCCTTCATCAAGCCGCCCACCATGGCGGAGTTTTCAACGCTCCGTAACGTAAAAAAGCTGACCCTTGCGCCGGAGCTTCCCGGTGCCGTTGACTTCATTGCCGAGTGCTGCGCCGCGACCGATACCGTGATCTCGCTCGGTCACACCGCCACCGATTACGACACCGCCGTGGCCGCCTTCCGGAATGGCGCCACCTGCCTCACGCATACCTTCAACGCGATGTCTCCGCTCCACCACCGCGATCCCGGCCCGATCGGCGCGGCGATCGAGCACGGTACCTTTGCCGAGGTCATTTGCGATGGGCTTCACGTTTCGCGCGCCGCGATCCTCACGCTCTATCGCGCCCTCGGCCCCGATCGCCTGATGCTCATCTCGGACGGCCTGCGTGCCACGGGCCTCGGTGACGGGGAGTTCTCCTTCGGCGGTCAGAAGATCCTCGTCCGTGACGGCGTCGCCAGGATCGAGGCGGGCAACCTCGCCGGCTCCACCACGCCGCTGCTCGGCTGTGTCCGCAAGGCGGTCGAGTTCGGCATTCCCAAGCGCGATGCGCTCCGCATGGCCTCGGCCACGCCCGCCCGCTGCCTCGGGATGAAGAAGGGCGAGCTGCGTGTGGGGTACGATGCCGAGTTCATTCTCCTTGACACCGACATGAACCTTGTGCGCACCTTCGTGTTCTGAAATTTGTGCCCCCGACGGAAATCGGGGGCTTTCTTCTTGACTTTTTCCCCCTTCTATGATAGAGTAGAAGTGAACGAAACCGCAACGAAACACCAAAGGAGAACACGTATGTCACGCACCCCTATGCTCGGCCTGATGCTGGACTGCTCCCGCAACGCCGTTTTTTCGCCTGCGGCGGTCCGCCGCCTTATCGACCTCCTTGCCAAAATGGGCTACAACACCCTGCAGCTCTATACCGAGGACACCTACGAGGTGGACGGCGAGCCCTTCTTCGGCTACCTGCGCGGCCGCTACACCAAGGACGAGCTTCGCGCCCTTGACGCTTACGCCGCCTCTCGCGGCATCGAGCTTCAGCCCTGCATTCAGACCCTCGCGCACCTCAACGCGATCTTCCGTTGGGAGGTCTATAAGCCGATCAACGACCAGGCCGACACTCTCCTTGTCGGTGAGGAGCGCACCTATGAGCTGATCGACCGTATGTTTGCCTCGTGTGCCGAATGCTTCACCTCGCGCCGTATCCACATCGGCTTTGACGAGGCGTTTGCCCTCGGCCGCGGCAAGTACCTCGATAAGTACGGCAAGAAGTCTCACGCCGAGATCATGATGCCCCACCTCGCCCGTGTCTGCGAGCTGGCTGAGAAATACGGCTTCCGCCCGATGGCGTGGGGCGATATGTTCTTCCGCGAGGCGGCAAACGGCGGCTGGTATGGCTCGCGTCTCATCTGCCCCGAGAAGATCGCCGAAAAGATCCCCGAGAATCTCGATATCGTCTACTGGGATTATTACCACGAGAACGAGGCCTCCTATCGCCTGATGCTTGACGGCTTCACCAAGTTCCGCCCCGCCGAGGAGCTTATTTTTGCGGGCGGTGTCTGGTCTTGGACGAGTATGGTGCCTCACAACGATTATTCGATCAGCACCACCCGTGCCGCGCTCAACGTCTGCGCCGAGGTCGGCGTACGCGATATCCTGATGACGCTGTGGGGCAACGACGGCGGCGAATGCTCGGCCTTCTCTCTTCTGCCCTCGCTCTTCTACACCGCTGAGCACGCTCGCGGCAATACCGATATGGTGGCCATCAAGGAAAAGTTCCTCGCCACGTTCGGTATGGAGTTTGACGATATGATGGCTCTCGACCTGCCCGACGCGATCGGCAAGGCCGCCTACGGCAACCGCAATGCCTCAAAGCACGGCCTTTACAACGATCCCTTCCTCGGCATTATGGACGGAACGCTCTATGAGGGCGGCACCGCTCACTTCCGCCGCTCGGCCAAAAAGCTCCGTGCGATCGCCAAAAAGGGAGGCGAGTTTGCCTACCTCTTCGATACCGAGGCCAAGCTCTGCTCTCTCCTTGAGGTGAAGTATGAGCTGGGCGTGCGCCTGCGTGCCGCCTACAAGGCGAACGACCGTGAGGGCCTCACCGTCGCCCTCACCGATCTGAAGCGCGCCCGTCGCCGCCTTGAGATCTTTGCCGCCGCCTATGCCGACGCGTGGGAAAGAGAGAAGAAGCCGCAGGGCTATGAGCTTCAGGACGTCCGCCTCGGCGGTATGCTTCACCGTCTTGATTCCTGCATCAAAAAGCTCTCGGAGTACCTGGACGGCAAGCGCGCCGAGATCCCCGAGCTTTGCGAGGAGATCCTGCGCCTGCCGAGCATCGCGCGTGACTGGTGGCAGATCAACACCCCCTCGATCATCTATACCTATTAAAACCAAGGGAGAGCCACTGCGGTGGCCCTCCCTTTCTCCTTCCCGTTTTTCCCGTGCGCCGTTTACGAAAAAATCCGAAAATTCCCGTAAGAATTGACTTTTATCGTTGTCTGTGTTACTGTTAATACAGATACTTTATCCATAAGGAGGTCTCCTATGTCCGCATCTCCCATGCTCGGCGTGATGCTCAATTGCTCGCGCAACGCCGTTTCTCTTCGCGAGGCGGGTGCTATAGAATCCGATCACAATGCTGCGGCTCTTGCGGCTTATGAGGCAGACATTGCACTCAAGGAAGCAGGCTCCGGTAAGGCTATAAAGGGTAACTTCGTTTCAGATTACGACGCCGCTATGGCTCTTCGCGAGGCAGGTGCTATAGAATCCGATCACAATGCTGCGGCTCTTGCGGCTTATGAGGCAGAC
>JAFVYX010000237.1 GCA_017500625.1 Clostridia bacterium
GCTCGATGAAAACTGCGCAGCACCCTTCGGCGAATAGATTTTCTTTGGATTTTGACGGGGCGAGGCGCCGACAAGCGTGGGCTTTTCAAGACGAGCCACGGCGAAAGACACGAAAATCTATCGCCGAGGGCTTATTGGTTCAAGCCCATTTTGGCTACCCTTATTGTAGCCGTGTACGGTGCGTATGTCAAGAGCGAAGACGAGAGTTTTTTCCTTTTTTTCCAAGGTTATTGACATTTTCGCGTATGCGCGTTATAATAGTGTGAAAACATATTTTCGTTTAGGAGATAAAAGCATGGCAAACACCGAGAAGCTGGTAGACCAGATCACCTCGATGGACGAGGACTTTGCGAAATGGTACACCGACATTGTTAAGAAGGCCGATCTTATTGATTATTCGAGCGTTAAGGGCTGCATGATCATTCGTCCCTACGGCTACGCGATCTGGGAGAACATTCAGAAGATCCTCGATGCACGCTTCAAGGCCACGGGGCACGAGAACGTCTATATGCCGATGTTCATTCCCGAGTCGCTGCTCCAGAAGGAAAAGGACCACGTGGAGGGCTTTGCGCCCGAGGTGGCGTGGGTGACGATGGGCGGTAACGAGCGCCTCACCGAGCGCCTTTGCGTACGCCCGACCTCGGAGACCCTGTTCTGCGAGCATTATGCCAACATCATTCGCTCCTACCGCGACCTGCCCAAGCTCTACAACCAGTGGTGCAGCGTGGTGCGTTGGGAGAAGACCACGCGCCCGTTCCTGCGCAGCCGTGAGTTCCTCTGGCAGGAGGGCCACACGATGCACGCCACCGCCGAGGAGAGCGAGGCCGAGACGCTTCGCATGCTGGGAGTGTATGCCGACTTCTTTGAAAAGGACCTCGGCATTCCCGTGGTGCGTGGCCGAAAGACCGACAAGGAAAAATTTGCGGGGGCTACCGCCACCTATACGGTCGAGGCGCTGATGCACGACGGCAAGGCGCTTCAGGGCGGCACCTCGCACAACTTCGGCGACGGCTTTGCCCGCGCCTTCGGTATCCAGTACCTTGACCGCGATAACAAGCTGAAGTATTGCCATCAGACCTCGTGGGGCGTTTCCACGCGTATCATCGGTGGCATCATCATGACGCACGGCGACGACAACGGTCTTGTCCTGCCGAGCGCCGTTGCGCCCATTCAGGTGGTCATCGTTCCCGTCCAGCAGCACAAGCCCGGCGTGCTTGAGGCCGCGCGTGAGCTGGCTGCCGAGCTTGGCAAGTCCTACCGCGTGAAGCTCGACGACAGCGACAACTCGCCCGGCTGGAAGTTTGCCGAGTACGAGATGAAGGGTGTGCCTCTCCGCATCGAGATCGGCCCGCGCGACATCGAGAGTGGCCAGTGCGTGCTGGTCCGCCGCGACAATCGCCAGAAGACCTTCGCGCCCCTTGCGGACGTCACCCGCCTTGTCGGCGAGCAGCTGGAGGCCCTGACCGCCGCGCTTTACGAAAAAGCTCTGGCCAACCGCGCCAGCCGCACCTATACCGCAACGTCGCTTGACGAGCTTTGCGCCATTGCCGCCGAGAAGAGCGGCTATATCCGCGCCATGTGGTGCGGCGACGTGGCCTGCGAGGAAAAGCTGAAGGAGGTGGCCGACGTCACCTCGCGCTGCATGCCCTTTGGCGACACCGAGGAGGTGGCCCCCACCTGCGTGTGCTGCGGCCGCCCTGCGAGGTCGCTGGTGTATTGGGGTAAGGCGTATTAAGCACCACCGCCAAATCCGCTGAAAGGAGCGCCCTATGGCATCGAGAATCATCACGGCCCGTTCGCCCGGGGGGCGCCTTTTGACGATCGAGCTGTTCGAGGAGGCCGTGACCACAGCCGAGCTTGTCGAGGACATTGCCCGTCACGAGGGGCGCGACGGCTACATCGTGGTCTCCTCGGGACTGCCCGCCGAGGCGCCGGGCGCCAAGAAGAAGCAGGACGATCGGCTTTCCGTGAGTATCCTTCTCCGCCCCGCGCTCTCGCCTACCCGTGTGATGATGCTGTCAGCGATCGCCGCTCTCGCGCTTTCGCGGGCGATCCGCCACCACTCGACGCTGGAGCCGACGATCCGCTGGGTCGGCGAGGTGTATGCCGAGAAGCAGAAGATCGCCGAGGCCACCACGCGCGGCGCTCTGCGCCCCGGTGGCACGGGCTTTTCCTACGTGATCGTCAATCTCTCGCTTCTCGTCACCAAGGATTTCACTACGCGTCTCACCGAGGTCATCAAGAGTGTGTTTTCTCCCCGCCGCGAGAGTGTGGCGGAGCGCATCTCCGAGACCGTCATCAACGAATTCTTCTCGCTCTACGAGGCCATGGTCACCAGCGACAGCGCGGCTTTTCTTGACGAATACCGCGATCTCTCGCTGTTGCGCGGCAAGCGGATCCGCGTTCTGCGGAACGGCAAGCCGAGACGGGCCACCGTCCTTGGCATTGATGACAATGCGGGGCTTGTGGTCGCGCTCCGTCGCGGAGGGAGCATGGTCCTCCACTCGGCCTCCGAGCTTTATGAAAAGAAACAAAAGAGAAAGCATTAAAAAAACGGCGTAGCGGCAGACGTTGCTACGCCGCAATTATTAGACAACACAAGGAGACGACAATGGATCTTAGCTTTACCTACATCGTTACCGGCTGCACGGGATACGTGGGCAACGTGCTTACAAAGCGCTTGATGGAGCTTGGCTGCTCGGTCGTGGGGCTCGCCCGAGATCCCGAGAAGGTCGAGCGCGTTTTTGGAGATAGTGTGCCAAGTATTGTTTACGGAGATATCCGAAACGAGGCGGATATTGAACGTTTATTTATGGGGGACGGTCCCTTTGTCGTTCTACACACCGTGGCCGAGGTCAGCATCGGCGAGAGCGACGAACGCACGCTTTACGACGTGACGGTCGGCGGCACCGAAGCGATGCTCCGCGTGGCGATGCGGCACGATACGCGAAACTTTCTGCACGTTTCCTCAACCGAGGCCCTGCCGCACGGGCTTAAGCTCCTCCCCGATCTTTCCAACTACGTACCGACACCCGAGAGGACGAGACGAGGGTACAACCGCGCCAAATCCGAGGCCGACGTGCGCGTTTTGCAGGCGGTTGCGGAGGGGCTCCCCGCCTCACTGGTGCTTCTTGCGGGGGTGCTTGGCCCCGGGGACTATTCCAACACCCACATGACGCAGGTGATCGTCGATTACATCAACGGCAATCTTCCTGCCTCGGTGAACGGCGGCTATAACGACTTTGATATTCGCGTGGTGGCCGACGTGCTCCCCGCCCTCATTGACGAAGC
>JAFVYX010000238.1 GCA_017500625.1 Clostridia bacterium
CCTCCCCCTCCTCTCCGAAGCCGTCAAGAATCTCGGAAATAGGGGTGCAGGAGAGGGTCTTCATATGCTTGCCGTAATCCTCGATGATATGCCCGGAAAAATACATGCCGGAGCTTTCTTTTTCAAGCGTGAGCAGCTCTCGGACCCCAAATTCCGGAATATTGGGATAGCGGTATTCCGGGGCTTTTTCCGGCGCATCGCCCATCGAGAAAATGTCCATTTGGCCCGTAACTCCGGCGCGATCTCGCTGGGCGATCTCGTCAAGCATCGCCTCATAGACCGAAAGGAGACGGGAACGAAAGACACCGAGGCGATCAAAGGCGCCGCACTTGATGAGCGTTTCCACCTGGCGGCGATTCATATCCTTCCCACTCATTCTCTCGAGAAAATCCCCAAAGCTCGTGAAGGGACGGGCGGCGCGCTCAGCAAGGATCGCCTCCACAAAGGGGCGGCCCACGTTGCGGAGGGCCAGAAGGCCAAAGCGGATATTCTCGCCGCTGACCGAGAAGGTCATGCGGCTCTCGTTGATATCGGGCGGTAGCACGGCGATCCCGTAACGGGTGGCCTCGGCGATATACTCGGCCGTCTTGGTCATATCGCCAAGCACCGAGGTGAGGAGCGCCGCCATGTACTCCCGCGGGTGGTGGGCCTTCAGATAGGCGGTACGGAAGGAAAGCGTGGCATAGGCCGCCGCGTGGCTCTTGTTGAAGGCGTATTCGGCAAAGCTCTGCATACGGTCAAAGAGCGCCTCGGCCGCCTCGCGAGGAACGCCGCGTTCCCCGGCGCCCCTCACAAAGCCGTCACGCTCTGCCGAGAGGACCGACGCTTTTTTCTTGGACATAGCGCGGCGCACGATATCGGCACGGGCGTAGGAATACCCTGCCAAGCGCCGGAAGATCTGCATTACCTGCTCCTGATAGACGATGCAGCCATGCGTATCGCCGAGGATCTCGCGGAGTGCCTCGGTCTCGTAGATCGGCGTTTCCCGGCCCTCGCGGCAGGCAAGATAATGCGGGATCGACTCCATGGGACCGGGGCGATAGAGGGCGATCGCGGCGGTGATATCATAGACGGTCTTCGGGCGCATCTCGGTGAGCAGCTGCCGCATTCCGCCCGATTCGAGCTGAAATACGCAGCCCGTACGCCCCTCGGAAAGCAGGCGGTAGGTCGCCTCATCGTCCAAAGGAGCGCGCGTGATATCAAAATCGGGGACCGTCTCGCGTACCGCACGCTCGGCGTCCGAAATGATGGTGAGGTAGCGAAGCCCGAGGAGATCGAACTTCACAAGTCCGAGGGCGGCCACGGTGTCCATATCGTACTGGGTAACGATGGCGTCGCCGTTCGTTGCCAGGGGGAGATAGTGAGAAAGCGGCTCCTCGGTGATGACAACGCCCGCGGCGTGGGTCGAGGCGTGGCGAGGCATGCCCTCCAGCGCCATAGCCGTATCCAAGAGCTTACGGACGGTCTCGGACGAATCGTAAAGCTCGCGGAGCTCACGGCGGCGCAGCGCCGTCTCGATCTTCACCCCAAGGGCACGCGGGATCTGCTTAGCCACCGCGTCCACCTCGGCATACGGGAGCCCCATGGCACGGCCAACGTCACGAACGGCGGCGCGGGCGGCCAAGGTACCGAAGGTAACGATCTGCGCCACATGATCCTCGCCATAGCGGCGGCGGACGTAAGCGATCACCTCGTCGCGGCGTTCGTAGCAGATGTCAGTATCAAAATCGGGGAGCGAGACACACTCGGGGTTCAGGAAGCGTTCAAAAAGAAGTCCGTAGCGGAAGGGGTCAATATCGGTGATCCCCACACAATACGCGACCATACTTCCCGCGCCCGAGCCACGCCCGGGACCAACGGGGATCCCTTGCTCCTTGGCGTAAGCAATGAAATCGCGAACGATGAGAAAATAGCCGTCAAACCCCATGCTTCCGATGACAGAAAGCTCGTACGCGATTCGCTCCTGGTATTCGGCGACCGTACCGAAGGAAAGATCAATGTCGCCGCAGCTCATACGCCGCTCAAGCCCCTCGGCGGCGAGGCGAGCCAGGTACTCCCCGTGAGATAGCCCGCTCGGTGTGGGGAAGGCAGGCATATGCACCTTGTCGAAGGCGAAGGAGAAATTGCACTTCTCCGCTATTTTCACCGAGTTCTCAAGCGCTCCTTCGATATGCCCGAAAAGCGTCTGCATCTCATCGGTGGATTTATAGTAAAACTCATCGGTCTCGAAGCCGAGAGGACGGCCGTCGGTGATAACGCTGTTCGTCTGTATGCACATCATCGTGGCCTGGATCTCGGAATCGGTCTTTTTGAGATAATGGACGTCGTTGGTGGCCACAAGGGGAATCCCCGTCCTGGCCGAAAGCTCGCAAAGTGCCTTGACCACGGTCGCCTCGTCGGCCAGGCCGTGATCCTGGAGCTCAAGGTAAAAATCCTCACCAAACAGGGCCTGCATGCGCCGTGCGTAGGTCTCGGCCGCCTTAATATCCCCCATAAGGATCCTGCGGGGAATGGTGCCCGCAAGGCAAGCGGAAAGCGCAATGAGCCCCTCCTTGTGCCGTTCAAGAAGCTCCATATCGATGCGCGGCTTGGAGTAAAAGCCCTCGGTAAAGGAAGCGGATACCATGGCGATCAGATTGCGATAGCCCACCTCATTTTTGCAAAGCAGGATCAGGTGATCGCCCGAGGAATCGCTCTTTCCCTCCTTGGAAAGGCGCGAGCGCGGCGCCACGTAGACCTCACAGCCGATGATGGGCTTGATCCCCTCGTCAAGGCAGGCACGGAAGAAGGCGACCGCCCCGTACATAACGCCGTGGTCGGTGATCGCCACGGCACGGTGCCCCGCTGCGGCCGCGGCCTTGGGGATATCGCGCACACGGCAGGCGCCGTCAAGCAAGCTATATTCGCTGTGAAGATGTAGATGGACGAAGTCCTGCACGCGTATCCCTCCCTTTCGTTTATTTCTTGAGGATCTCCTCGGCTAATTTCAAAATCTTTTCAAGGCGGTGGTTCATGCCCGATTTGGTGATCGGCGGCGAATGTCTGGCGCCAAGGAGCGCAAGAGAAACCGTCGGATTTTCGGCGCGCAGCCGCGCCGTCTCCTGAAGCTCCTCGGGCAGGAGCGAAAGCTTGTCCGCCTCGACCAGGCGACGGTAGATATGTACAAAGCGCATCGATGCCTCGACCGCGCGCTCGATGTTTCTGGTCTCACAGTTGGCGCGGCGGTTGGCGGCATTGCGGTAACCCGCCTCAATACTGTCGTTGATGAGGTCAAAGGCGGCGGTCTCCGCCCCGATGACCGCCATGAAATCGCAGATATCGGAGTTTGTCTTGTAATAGAGGATCTTCTCTCCACGACGAAGCGTCAGCTTCGGGGGACGCGCCTCTTCCGAAAGGAGTGTCCGGAGAGCTTCTGTCTTCTCTTTGACCGAAAATTCCAGGCGATACAGCTTTTTAAAATCCGAGATGTGCCCTGCGGCAAGAAAAATGCCGCGAAGAAAATGGACCATACATTGTGGGCACTGGGCCGTCTCCTCGGGAAGGGCTACCACGCCGCAAGCCAGATACCGCTCGACTACCTCCGAGGCAAACGTCACCTTCGCCCGCGGAAAGCGCGAAGGAACGGGCTTGATACGGGTCTCCCACCCCAACGAACGGCAAAGCTCTGCCGCCAGAGGCGCCACGCTCTCCCCCTCAAGTGTCAAGGAAGCTTTACCGTCTTCCAAAACACCGCGCACAGCCAGCATACCGTAGAGGAGCGCTCGGCGGCAGCACTTCTTTTTGACCTCACGCTCGGCAAGCTGCCGCTTGAGGTCTCTGGAATAGGACATGCTTACTCTCCCAAATACTCGATTTCACGCACAAGAGAAACGCCGAAGCGCTCCCTGACCGTCTCGGTGATGATGCGTACAAGCTCCTTGACGTCGTGGGCAGTCGCACCACCCGTATTGACAATAAACCCCGCGTGAAGGGGGGATACTTGCGCCCCGCCGACCGCATAGCCCTTTAGCCCTGCGGCCTCAATGAGCCGTCCCGCATAATCGCCTTGTGGACGTCGAAAAACGCTCCCCGCACTTGGCAGGTGCAGGGGCTGAGTAGCGCGGCGGTGTGCCACCGCACGCGTTTCCTCATCAAGGAGCGCCACGCGCTCCCCTGCCTCTCCCGTAAGCTCGGCGCCGAGAATGACCAGGCCACGCCGCGCAAATACGCTGGTGCGATAGCCAAACAGGCACTCGCCGCAGGAAAGCGTGAACGGGGTACCCCCGACCGAGGGAACGGCGCGGACAGCACGGACACGCTCACCGATCGTCCGACCTCCCGCCCCTGCGTTCATAAAGAGGGCGCCGCCGAGAGTGGCGGGGATCCCCACAAGCGCGGAGAATCCCGCAAGTCCACGTCGCGTGGCGGCACGGCAAAGAGCCGAAAGCGAGGCCCCGGTGCTTGCCGTGATAGTTTGCTCTGAAATTGAGAAATAATGTAGCTTCCGCGTCAGAATGATGACCCCGGCATACCCCTCATCGGGAGCGAGAACGTTGCTCCCGTTACCGAGAACGGTGTGGGCGATGCCCGCTTCATCGAGCAGCGCCAGAAGTCGGCAAAGGCCCTCCTCACTCTTGGGAAGCGCCAGCGCCGCCGCAGGGCCGCCGATACGAAAGCTGGTGAGCTGTGACAGAGGGCAGTTGAACTCAAGCTCAACGTCCTCAGGGGAAAGCTCGGAAAGGACACGGGACAGTGCCTTGTGCATCTCACGCCTCTTTGTAAGCGCTCCTCTCGGTATACAACTCCCACGCCGCGCGGCGCTGAGTCTCGGTCACCTCGATACCGCCGAGGATACGGGATAGCTCTGTGATACGTCCCTCCTCCTCTAAGGCGACCACCTCGGTCTCCGCACGTCCGTCCTTTTCTGTCTTCTTTATCAGGTAATGGGTATCGGCTAAGGAAGCGATCTGCGCCGAATGAGTGACGCAAAGCACCTGGCCACGCCCCGCAGAGCGGAGCAGCTCGATCCCGATCTTACGCGCCGTTTTACCGGAAACGCCGGTGTCGATCTCATCATAAATAACGGTACCAACACCATCGCGGTCCGAAATGACCGACTTGATCGCCAGCATAATGCGCGCCAGCTCACCGCCCGAAGCGATCGAAGAAAGCGGCATCGGCGGCTCACCGGGGTTTGCCGAAAGCAAAAATGACACGTCATCGCCGCCGCTTGGCAGCAGCGAGGGCTTCTCTCCCTCGCGGTGCTCTTCCACAAGTACACCGAAGGAGACCTTGGGCATATCCAGAAATTCAAGCACGCTCATCACGCGAAGAGCCAGTGTCTTCCCTGCCTCAAGGCGATTTTTATGCAACACGTGGGCAAGCTCTGTCGCTCTATCAAACGCCACGGCCTCAGCCGCCCGTAGCTCGTCAATGCGAGCATCGGCATTTTCGAGGAGAGCCAAACGCTCCTTGGCGGCGGCACAAAAGGCCAGCACAGTCTCCACCGAGCCGCCGTACTTGCGCCCCAATCGTTCGATCGCGGCCAATCGATTTTCCACCGCGTTCAAAAGCTTGGTGGCGTCCCCCTCGTCCTCCTCGGAGAGAGCGCGGACGCTCTCGGCGGCGTCCTCGATGCGGGAGCGGCAGTCCTCAAGCTCCGCCGTGATCTCCTTAACGCTCGGGATCACGTCGGAAAGAGTATCCAGCGCTGTGATCGTGCGCTCAAGGATATACAGCACGTTGGCTTTTTCCCCCGAGCGGAGCGCTCGGTAGGCAAACGAGGTCTGCTTGGAGATCCGCTCCATGCTACGAAGGCGTTTTTTCTTTTCCGCCAGCTTTTCCTCCTCACCCTCGCGGAGAGCGCAAGACTCAATGTCGGCGATCTGATAGCGGAGCATCTCCACCTCACGCAGGCGACCGGCCTCATCGGCCGAGATCTTGCGGATCTCCGAACGCAA
>JAFVYX010000239.1 GCA_017500625.1 Clostridia bacterium
ATCTGGTTCCGCTCTACCGGGAACTGGAAATGGAACCTCTGGAAGATTACCAGAGTGAGGATCAGACTTTTTCCTTTGTAAAAACCGCGGCCGCTTTTGCCGCGTGGCCGAGCGCTACTTCCGTGAGGGCGGGCGCATGCGTTGGTTTACCCAGAACGATCCTGGGCTTCTGCCCTACGAGGAGAACATCAAGCGCGTTCTGGCATCGGGCGCCTCGACGGTGTATCTGCACGGCACGGTGACCGACCGCCTCTACGATGCAGGCCGCATCGACGAGATCGAGCGGCTGTTGCGCTTCATTGCGGATCAGGGGGTGCCGACGGGCCTCGGCACTCACATGCCCGAGGTCATCTCCTTTGCCGAGGGCATGGGCTGGCCCGTGGACTTTTATATGGCCTCGGTCTTTAACCTCTCGCGCATGGACCGCGCGGGTGAGGTGCCGATGCCCTCCGAAAACGGCGAGACCTTTTACGCCGATGACCGCGCCCCGATGTTCCAAGCGGTCAAGGCGACGAAAAAGCCCTGCCTTGTCCTGAAGATCCTCGGTGCGGGGCGGCTTTGCCAAACGAAAGAGGCGACCGACGAGGCCTTCCGTACCGCCTTTGCCTCGATCAAGCCGAACGACTGCGTGATCGTCGGTCTTTTCCGCCCCGAGGAGATCGCGTTTGATGCCTCACTCGTGCGGAAATATTCTTCACTTTCCGACGTTCAAATTTAAAAAACATCAAAATTTTTGAAAGAAAGCGCCGCCGCCCCTTGACATGGGGGCGGCTTTCGGTTACAATGGTATTGTAAGAAACGGAAAGGGGTGAGGAGCGCATGACGGACGGACATTTCGGCGATAGCGGTAAGACGCATTTGGCCTCAAGAACCCCCATTGGCAAGGACGACGTCCGCATTGAGACGCTCGGTGCGCTCGAGGAGCTTGCGGCCGTTCTCCGCCTCTCGGCTCTTGAGGGCAACGGCCCCCACTGCCCCACGCTTTTGCGCCTCCTCCGCGTGCTTTCCCACCTTTCGGAGTATATCCGCACGGGGGGCGAGGCCAAGCATCTCCCCGCCCGCGAGGAGATCGCCTTTCTCGAAGAGGGGATCGCCAAGCTGACGCCGCCCACCGAATGCGGTGTGGCGCTCACCGAGGAATCGGCACGCCTCTATCACGCCGTGGCCGTGGCGCGGCGCTGTGAGCGGGCGCTGGTGCGTTGCTCTCGCATCTACCCGATGCGCGAGGGGGCGCTCTCGTACATCAACCGTCTTTCCGATTGGTTGTGTGCCCTCGCGCGGCACGCCGATTACCGAACCGCTTGCGGTGAGGGCGACAAAACGGCCGCCGTGGCCACCGCCGACACCGAGGCCCTTGTAAATGCCGTACTGAAAAAGCTGGGAGCAGGACCGATGCTGGATCTTTCCGTTGCCAAGCGCCTCATTGAGGCGGTAGAAGCCCGTGCCGAGGCCGAGGGGCGCCGTGTGGTGGTTGCCGTGGCGAACGCTGAGGGCAATCCGATCGCCGTTCACGTGATGGACGGTGCCTACCTTGTGAGCTTTGACGTGGCCGTGCGAAAGGCCTACACAGCGGTGGCGGTGCGTATGCCCACCCGTGAGCTTTTTGACCTTGTGGCGAAGGGCGGCACCTTTCAAGGGCTTGACCGCCTTGAAAACCTGGTCACCTTTGGCGGCGGTGTTCCCCTCTTTGCAAAAGATACTCTCCTCGGTGCTATTGCCGTCAGCGGCGGCACG
>JAFVYX010000240.1 GCA_017500625.1 Clostridia bacterium
GGAAATTCTTGAAAACACTGTAAAAGGAAACGGCACCGCCTGCGGGCGGTGCCGTTTTTTTACTTATCGATCATGGCAAGGAGCTTTTTGTCTTCCTTAAAGAACTTGATCGCCCTTGCCAGGCGCTCGGCCTCCATGCGCAGAGCGGCGGCGCCGATGCGCTCGTTCATGCCGTAGGGATCGTGGCCACAGTAGGCGTTGGGATAATCGAGGTGCCAGCCCCCACTCTTGAGGGCGATCCCCACCTTTTTGTAGGGCGCACTCTCTCCCGTGGATAGGCCGCTTTCCTTGCCAAGCAGATCAAGGCGCATGGTTTCGGGAGCGATGCCCATGATGAAGGAGCCCTCACCGAAGCAGGCGTGGCCAAGCACGATGTTTTCCTCGGCATAACGGATCAAGAGGGCCTCATCCTCGGGCGTCAGCTCGGGAATGGCGCCGCTCCCCTCCTTTAAGAGCTTTTGGGCCATGGGATAGGGGGCTTGTTCCTCCACAAACACCTTGGCCACGGTGTACCTTTTCTCCTTATTGTCAAGGTTGCGAATGAAGGCGGAGATCCAGGAATTGTTGCCGCCGTGCGTATTATAGAGCAGGATCTTGCGGAAGCCGTTGACGTAGATCTGGTCGCAAAGCTGCTCTAAGAGCAAAAACTGCGTTTCCACGGGCAGGGTCAGAGTGCCGTCGGTGTGCTCGTTACGGCGTTCGGGAACGTCACCGAAGTTGAGGTCGGGAAAGACAGCAACGGGCTCGATCTGCGATGCCATATAGGCAACGGTGCTGGCGATCATCATGTCGGTGCCCAGCGCCATGTGCAGGCCGTGCTTCTCAACACAGCCCATGGGAATAAGGCAGGTCCCTTTGGCCGCCTCACGAAGCTCGGCAAAGCTCCCCGAGGTATGGTACATCCACCTGGTTTCCATAGCAATTCCTCCTTGCGGTTGCGGTCCCTCGCGGTAGCTGTTCAGCGCAGGGCGACCGTCATTGGTTCTCCGATGAAAGAACGCGGCGAGGCATAACCTCGCCGCGTTGGGTTATTTATTTCTCGGTCTCGTCGGTCCAGGGCTCGTCATTGGCGATGGCCCAAGCCAGCGTGATCTCCTCGTCGCCCTCCGCGATCACGTGGTTCTCGTCGCACGAGAGCGTGACCTTGGCGGTGTACTCACCGGCGTCGGTAGCGACGTTGGAGGCGTAGACTTTGACCTTAAAGCCCACGGCTTCAAGGGCAGTCTTAGTCGCATCGGAGAGAGTCACCGTATGACGGCTGCCATCCGCGATGATGTACGCACCGTCCGCCATCGGCTTAGCTTCATTGCTGTCAAGCACCCACGCGACGTCGATATCGTCAAGAGAGAGCACCTTCTTCTCAATGGTCAGCGTGGCGGAGATGATGGCAGAAGCCATATTCTTGGTGGTGTCGCCTGCCAACGTAGCAACGTAAACATACGTACCGGCGTCCAGGAAGCCATCGCCCTCATTGTCGGTGACGTCCATGCCCTCGGCGTTGTAGATCCTGATCGTCACGCCCGAGATGCACAGCTTGCTCATATCGTAGTTCTCGGCGTAACCGAGGACGATCTTGTGGGGCTGGCCGTCATACGGCAGCGTAACGTCGGCGAAGTCGATCTTCGTGGTATCGATCTCGGTAGCCGCGACCTGATAGGTGAAGTCGGCAACGCCATAGCCCTCGGGAAGAGTGTAGTAGGGGCTATCGATCGTGAAGGTGGCACTGGCGGTATACATACCCGCCTCGGTCGCCGTGTTGCCGGTCAGCGTGTAGCTGATGGTGTACATGCCCTCGGAATTCTCGGGCATGCCCGCAAGGCCAACCGTAAACTCGGAGCCGTTGTAGAGGAAATACCCACCCTTGTCGATGGCGTTCCAACCGGTACCGGGAACCCAGGTGGGAGTCTTCAGGCCGGTCAGGGGCGCCTTCTCAATGACGATCGTGATCTCACGGGCATCGGGAAGAATGAAGTCATCGGCGGTGTAGCCATCGGCAAAGGCAAACTCGGCCGTGACTCTATAGGTGCCGGGGGTCTTGACGGCAGCGGCAGGAAGCTCGCCGAGGCCCTCAATAACGCGATACGCGCGAACCGTGGCGATGAGGCCCTCAACGTTGCTGAAATCGGGAATCTGATCAAGGCCGTTATAATACAGCGTCTGATTCACGAAGTTGGCATAGGAGAGATCAAACTCACCGGGGCCGACCGTCAGGGTGGCGGTCATAGGCGCGGGGAGATTGTAATTGGCGGCATCGGCCTCGTTGCGGAAGGAGAAGATCGCCGTGATCTCTGCCTCACCCTTGCCGACGCGACCACCCTCGTATCTGACATCAAGCAGTGCCGGAAGCGTACCGCCGATGGTCAGAGAGTGGTGCTGGTTGTCAAAGGAAACGGTGGCACTCTCAAAGGTGACGCCGCTCATATCCACGTCCGCCTTCTTGACCGAAACCGTGATGCCGCTGACCGAGGCGGGAGCCGCCAGGTTATTGGCCATATCGGGATCGGTATACACGAAGGAGATCGTGAAGGTCGAGGACTCACCCGCGTTGCGGACGGCCTCACCAGAGGTGATGACGTAGCCAACGCCCTCGGGGAGCGTGCCATTCATCACAGGGCCATGGTACTCGCCATCATAGGCATACTCACCACCCGTAAAGGTGACACCGGTAATCGCCATAGCCGCGCCCTTGTTGATGGTCAGCGTGGCGCGCATATCGGCGGCCGCGGCATACCCCTCGGGAAGCGTGATCTTGGCAACGATATCGTAAGTGCCCGCATTCGTCAAGGCAACGGCGTCCACCGCCGCACCACCATTGATCGAATACTTGACAACGGCCCCCTCGGGCAGTCCGGTAACCGCAATGGTCTTGGCCTGGCCGTCATAGGTATAGGTGGCGCTGTCAAACTTAAGATCGGCCTCCGTTCCACCGCCGCAGGCCGTCAGAAGAAGGCAGCCGAGCGCGAGAAGAAGGAACGCCGCAAGCAGAAGTTTCTTTTTCATAGAGCAACTCCTTATTTTATTGCAAAGTTTACATAATCATTATACCTTATCTCGCTTCTCTTGTCAAGAGAAAACAAGGAAAAATGGGGGCGTTTCCGCCCCTCGAACACGCCTTTTCCCGCTTTTCGGCAATATGCAAAAAAATCTTTTCCCGTTCTGTGGGAATTGACGAAAAAGAGCGGCAGCGCCGAGGCGCTGCCGCTCTTTTGGGGAGTCGGTTGAATTATTCACCACCCACGGCAGGAGTCCAGCCGGAGGGACGCAGGTTCCAGTTGCAGGTGTAGGAGCCGAAGACCTTGTTACCGTCCACCGACTTCAAGGTCGCCGTGGCGGTATAGGCGCCCGCCGCGGAGGCAACGTTGCCCGTGTAGGTCACGGTGATATCATTCTCGGCAAGAGCGGCGAGCGTGGCCGCATCAAGAGAGACCGTGTAGGTCGTACCGCTTACAAGAATGATGTAGTCACCCTCGTCCGCGTCGTCCGACTTCTGAGCGTCGTAATCCCAAAGGATCGTCACGCCGGCAGGGAGAGATTCCTCTTTCGGGACGACCGTCAGAGCGATCGTGTAGGCCTCGGGAGTGTTGTACTCGGCATTCGCGTTCGTAAGCGCGATCGTTACCGTGTAGGAGCCGGCCCCGAGAGCGCCGCTTACAAGCTCGGTGTCCTTGTAGACTTCAACCGCGCCCATGGTGAGGCCGGTGGGAAGGCCGGAGAGTGCAAAGGTGGGAAGCGCCTCACCGTAGGTGATGGCAAGCGCATTGCCAGCCACGGGAATCTCGTTGGCGAGGATCTCAACACCGCTCATATCATAGGAAAGCTTGGCGTTGATGGTCAGCGTGGCGGTCTTATCGGCGGGAATCTCGTAATTCTCGTCGGCAACGGCAAACTTGGCAACGATCGTATACACCGTCTCTCTGTCGCCGGCGCCGATGAGGGCGACCTCAGCAACACCGTCGGCAGCGCCGTCGACGTAGTAAAGAACGGTCACGCCGGTGGGAAGCGTACCGGTGATAGCGATCGTCTGGGGCTGACCGTTGTAGGTCACGGCCTTGTCGACGAAGCTGATACCACTCATATCGATGGTGGCCTTCTTAACGGTCAGAGTGACCTCAAGGTCGGCAACGTCGGCATGCGTGGCGGGGTTAGCGTTGGTCAGAGCGATCTTCACCGTGTAGGTGCCGGCCCCGAGAGCTGTCACGACCTCACCCTCCGCATTGTAAATGACGGCGGCGTTGGCGGTAAGGCCGGTGGGCAGACCGGTCACAGCAAAGACGGGAGTGGAATCGCCGTAGGTGATCTCTACAGTCTTATTGGCAACGGGAGAGCCATTGGCAGAGATCACGACATTCGACATGTCGTAGACCTCCTTGGCGCTGATCTCAAAGGTGGCCGTCATATCGGCGGGATCGGCGTAGTTGGGATCGGTCGAGGTGAATTTGGCGACCACGGTATAAACACCGATGTCGGTCAGGGCGACCTCGGCAACGCCATCGGTGGCGCCGTTGACGTAGTAGAGGACGGTCACGTCAAAGCCCTCAAGGCCGGCCACGGCGATCGTCTGAGCGGCACCGTTGTACTTAACGGTGAGCGAATCGAAGGTGACGGTGGTGGCGAAGTTGGCAATGGGAGCCTTATCGACCACGAGAGTGGCCTCCAGCGGCGCGGGATCAAGATACTCGACCTGGTTCGCGTTGATAAGGGCGATCTTCACCGTGTAGGTGCCGGCGTCAAGCGTGCCGGTCACAAGCTCGGTGTCCTTATAGATCTCCACAGCGCCGGCGGTAAGACCCGCGGGCAGGTCGGAGAGCGTGAAGGTGGGGATCGCGGCACCGTAGGTGATGTGCGCGATGCGATCGGCGGCGGCCGCACCGTCGGCGAGGACGGTCACGTCGTCAAGCTCGTACGCGGTTCTCTCCACGATCGTCAGCGTGGCAAGAAGGCGAGGCGCCTCATAGTTGGCGGCCAGGTCGGCAGAAAGCACAAAGGTGGCGGCCACCTGGTACACGTCGGCGTCGATCACCTGATCGGCGGTGACGGGCGTGTAGGTCTCACCCTTCAGGTAGATGTACGCACCGAGGGTAACACCGTCGGGAAGCGTGCCCGTGTAGGTCAGGGACTTGACCGTGCCGTCATAGGCAACCTTCAGGTTGTTCATCGAAACGCCCTCAAGGACGTACTGCGCCTTGTTGATCTTCAGAGTGGCAGTCATGTCCGCGCAGGGCTTGTAGGTGTCGGGAAGCGTGATCTTGGCAACAACGTCATAAGTACCGGCGTTCGTCACGGCAATAGCGTCCACCGCCTCGGTGGCACCGTTGACATAGTACTCGACCACAGCGCCCTCGGGCAGTCCCTCGACGGCGATGGTCTGGGCCTGGCCGTTGTAGGTCACGGTCTTGCCATCAAACTCAAGGTCGGCCTCAAGCTTCTGGGGGGCGGTGGTGACGGGCGGAGGCGTCGTCACAGGAACCGTGGTTCCCGCGGTCGTCGTTGTGGGGGCGGTCGTCACGGTCGTGGCGGCCGTCGTCGTGCTGCCATTCCCCATACCGGGGATAAGGCCGCAGGCAGAGAGTGCCACGGTGGTGAGCACCAATGCAAGAAGCACAAAAAGTAAACGCTTATTTTTCATGCGAGGTCTCCTTTGAAAAAATAATTTTCAACTCTATTATAGTAGATTTTCACCCATGTTGTCAATAGAAAAGCAAGAAAAAAGGCACGATTTGCACAAGCGTTATCCACACCTCTTTTTTCTTTTTGTACAAATAGCAACAAGAGGAGCCCTCATTTTTGTCATTTGCGACACTCCCCCTCAAAAAAGCACAAAGGGGCGAGCAAAGAAAAAGGAAAGCGCCCCGGCTTGAAGGCGGGGCGCCACGCATGAAAAAAGCCACGGACGGGTGGCATATGCGCATTGAAAACCGAACAAGGGGGTTGAGTAACGGACTCAAACGTACGAACTGCTTAGCAGTTCAAGCGATCGGTCAATTAGTATCGTTCAGCTGAACACATTACTGTGCTTACACCTACGACCTATCAACTTGTAGTCTTCAAGTGACCTCTCGGGCAAAGCCCATGGATATCTCATCTTGAGGTGTGCTTCACGCTTAGATGCCTTCAGCGTTTATCACGTCCGCACGCGGCTACCCAGCTATGCCCTTGGCAGAACAACTGGTGCACCGGAGGTGCGTTCGACCCGGTCCTCTCGTACTAAGGTCAACTCCTCTCAAATATCC
>JAFVYX010000241.1 GCA_017500625.1 Clostridia bacterium
ATCCTGCTGGGGATCCCTCGCGTCGGGATGCTGGGTGCTCCCATCAGCACCTTTCTCTGTCATTTCACCGTTATTCTGATCGAGTCCTCCGTCCTCTGCCGCCTCATTCCCCACGGTGTGTCTTTGCACGGCTTTTGCCTGCGGACGGGTGGGGCGGCGTTCTGCGCCGTCATGGGAACAACACTGCTCTGGCAGGCCGCCGATCGCCATCTGTCCCTGCCGCCCTCGGCTATTCTTGCGGCGGTGGCGTTTTGTATCCTGATCTATCTTATTCTGACGCTTCGCACGGGGGCTTTGCAGCGGGAGGATGTGGTGTCACTTTCACACGGTGAGTGCCTTTGGAAGCTCTTTGAACGGCTGAAATGGACCCCAAGTGGGGAAAAAGTGGTGAATTTTACCGAAAATAAGAGCAAATTTTTCAAAACCTCTTGAAAAATTACCAAAAAACTGTTATAATAAAAATGTATCGGCGGTATATCCGATATCGCCATGTGATATAAAAAACACAGAGAGGTTTATCAACATGAATAAGGCACAATTGGTCGAGACCGTTGCACAAAAAACAGGTCTCAAGAAGAAAGAAGCAGAGGCTGCCGTCAGCGCCATGACGGACGCCGTCATCGCCGCGCTCCGTGAGGGCGAAAAGGTTCAGATCGTGGGATTTGGCACCTTTGAGGTGAAGGAAAGAGCCGAAAGAAACGGCAGAAATCCTAAGACCGGCGAAGCGATCACCGTTGCCGCCTCCAAGCATGCCTCATTCACCGCAGGCAAGGTGCTCAAGGAATCTCTCAACTGAGTGTTACGATAGGATAGCGGCGGAAAGTATGCCAATGCGCGTGCTTCTGCCGCTTTTTCATGAAAGAAAGGAATCCCCCATTATATGAGAATTGACAAGTTTCTGAAGGTCTCCCGCATCATCAAGCGCCGCACGGTGGCAAACGATGCCTGCGACGGCGCACACGTCAGCGTCAACGGCAGGCCTGTCAAGGCCTCCTATGACGTCAAGGAGGGCGATGTGATCGAGATCACCTTTGGCGAACGCACCCTGCGGGTCCGCGTCAAAAATGTCAAGGAGTTCGTCACCAAGGCCGATGCCTCCACCCTGTATGAGGTGATCGACTGATATGCCGTCATAAGCCGAGCTTCGCGCGCATATACTGAACCATCCGAGAGAAGGGTGGAGAAGTGTATGAACGAGAGTCGACCGACGGCGGTGCAGACCGCGCAGGATATTACCGTCAAAAACCGAACAAAAATGAGTATTTCCGGCGTGACCGAGGTGATCAGCTTTGACGAGACAGCGGTAGATCTGAAAACCGTCTGCGGTGAGCTGTGTGTCGAGGGCGAGGGTCTGCACATCGGTGTGCTTGATACCGAGCGCGGCATCGTCACTCTGGAAGGCCGTACCATCGACGGGATCAATTATCTCCGTTCCGACGGCGGCGAACGCAAAGGATTCTTTGGCAAATGGCGCAAATAATGGCGCTTTCCCCCTCCATCCGCATCGAGCCGAACCGCCTGTTGGGAATGCTTCTTTGGGGCGTGGTATGCGGTGGCGCGCTGGGTGTCCTTTGGGATGTCTTTCGGCTGACTCGCGTGC
>JAFVYX010000242.1 GCA_017500625.1 Clostridia bacterium
GGCGGAGACCGTTCACTCTGCCGCACGTAACGAAAATATCACCGTGATCTTCGTCAACAACGCCATTTACGGCATGACGGGCGGTCAGATGGCACCCACGAGCCTGCCCGGTCAGGTCACGCAGACCTCGCCCTACGGCCGTGACGTCAAGCATTGCGGCTGGCCGATCCGCGTTTCCGAGATGCTCGCCACCCTCGAGGGGCCCGAGTACGTGGCCCGCGTGGCGGTCAATAACGTCAAAAACGTGAGAAACGCCAAGAAGGCCATCAAGAAGGCGTTTGAGAACCAGATCGCGGGCAAGGGCTTCTCGCTCGTCGAGGTCGTCTCTGCCTGCCCCACCAACTGGGGTATGACGCCCGAAAAGGCGCTCGAGTGGGTGGAGAGCGATATGCTCCCCTTCTACCCGATCGGCGTCTACAAGGACAGAAGCGCTGCCGAGGAGGAGAAGTAAGATGAAAACGACACAGATTCTTTTCGCGGGCTTTGGTGGACAGGGTATCCTGTTCTCGGGTAAATTTCTCGCCTATAAGGGCCTTGTTGAGGAGCTTCAGGTCTCCTGGCTCCCCTCGTACGGCCCCGAGATGCGCGGCGGCACCGCCAACTGCAGCGTGATCCTCTCGGATACGCCCGTCGGCTCGCCCATCATCACCACGCCCGACGTTCTCATTGCCATGAACGCCCCCTCGCTCCTCAAGTACGTGGACACCGTCGCCCCCGGCGGCCAGATCTACGTTGACTCCTCGCTCATCGACGTGAAGGTCGAGCGTACCGACGTCGAGGTGTTCTATATCCCCGCCACGCAAATGGCGAAGGACGAGGGCATTTCCTCGCTGGCGAATATGATCATCGTCGGTCACCTTCTGGCCCACCACCCCGAGCTCTCCTTTGAGGGCACCGAGGGTGTGGTCGAAAAGCTCGTCCCCCCGAAGAAGGAAGCGCTGAAGGCGCTCAACGTCAAGGCGCTGGCCCTCGGCCGCGATTATTAAAAAAGAAAACGGAGCGTGGGCTCCGTTTTCTTTTTTCTCTTGCCAAGCCGTGGCGCTTATGGTATAATCGGGCTAAGAACTCCCAAGGAAAGGACGTTATTATGCTTTGGATCCTTGCCGCCGTGCTTTCGGCTTTTTTCGCGGGTCTGACCTCCATTCTCGCCAAATGCGGCATCAAAAGGACCGATTCCGACCTGGCCACCGCCCTCCGCACGGCGGTCGTGCTCGCGTTTTCGTGGATCATGGTCTTTCTTGTCGGCTCGCAGAGAACTCTTGGGGAGATCGCCCCCACCTCGCTCCTCTTTCTCGTGCTTTCGGGCCTTGCCACGGGCGCCTCGTGGATCTTTTATTTCAAGGCACTTTCCATGGGTGACGTCAACAAGGTCGTCCCGATCGATAAGTCCAGCACGGTCCTTACCGTCCTTCTGGCCATTATCTGCTTTGGCGAAACCGGAAACCTCGCCGCAAAGCTCATCGCCACCGCTGTCCTTGCCGCCGGCATCCTACTCATGGTAGAAAAGCGCAAGAACGCCAAGGAGGCCGAGGGGCGGGCGTGGATCCTGTATGCCGTTCTTGCAGCCGTCTTTGCCGCCCTCACCTCGATCCTTGCCAAGGTCGGCATCACGGGCGTGGAATCCAACCTTGCCACCGCCATACGCACCGCGGTGGTCCTTCTCATGGCGTGGATCATCGTCCTTGCCCGCGGCAAGCACAAGGGGCTCCGTACCCTTGACCGCCGTGAGCTCCTCTTCATCTCGCTCTCGGGCCTCGCCACGGGCGCTTCCTGGCTCTGCTACTATTACGCCATTGACAAGGGGCTTGTCAGCGTGGTCGTCCCGATCGATAAGCTCAGCATCGTTGTCACCGTTCTTTTCTCCTTCCTGGTGTTCAAGGAAAAGCTCTCCAAAAAGGCCCTTCTTGGCCTGCTCCTTATGGTCACGGGCACCCTGCTTATGGTCTTTTTCAAGTAAAACCCCCGCCTTCTCCCTCACCGCCGCCAAGGAGCTGTCTCCTTGGCGGCTTTTTTTCCAACGCCGTGGCGTATTTTGTCGGTGGAAAGGCGGTGCGTGCTGTGATATAATGGAAGCAGCGGTGCGAGGGACACCGCCAACTGCAGCGTGATCCTCTCGGATACGCCCGTCGGCTCGCCCATCATCACCACGCCTGCCCCCCTCGCGCCCCCGACCCCTCCCGTCGGCGTCCGCCCCCCTTCGCGGCCCCGCCGTGATCCTCTTTTCATTGCCGTCGCACCCACGCCTCGCGCTCTCACCGCACACCCTCACACGCCTTGCTCCCTCGTCATCCTCTGCCCCCGCTACAGGCCATTCTACCACACCTCGTCCCTGTCGCGCCCGCTCTCCCTGTGTGACGCCATAGCCCGTACCCGCACCCCTGCCGCTCCACACGCCTCTCTGCGCGCCGCACCTCGCACTCTCACCACACACCCTCGTGCCCCCATTCCCCTTGCGCCATCCACCGCCCACCGCACCCTGCCAGCCATCACTCCTGGTCGCCGCCCTTGCGCCCGGCGCTCCCCGCTCGTCCCCACCGTCTCCCGCGTCCCGTGGCCCCCGCCCACCCCTTTGTCGTTGTCGCCCC
>JAFVYX010000243.1 GCA_017500625.1 Clostridia bacterium
CCCTCGGCGGCATGGACAATGCAGGGCTGGCGGCGAATATCGGGGTGGTAGGAGACCGAGACGGCCTCCCTGGCCTTGACGTACACACGGCCGTCCTCGTAATACAGCTCATCGATGAGCGGCCCCTCGGAGGCGTAAAAATCGCCGTTCATCAGAGCGGAAAAGACGTCCGGATAGGTGAGAGCGGGGGCCTTGATCATGGTGAAGCCGCCAAAGGAATCGTTGTGGCGGTTATGGTTATCGTCGGCGGCGATGGCATAGGGGAGCTTTCCGGCGCGGATCATATCGGAAAGGACGTGGAGATTCTCGTCAAGGCAGCCCGTGACAAGAGAGCCGTAATTGGCGACCTCAAGGGCGTGGAACCCCTCGTAGGCCATATATTCGGGATAGGACTCAAGCGACCAGGCGGGGTGGTTGTAGGTGATGAAGTAGCCCTTGCGGCGGCCGATGGCGATCGCCTTGTTGATGAACTCGGGCGTGTATTCGCGCTCCAGGTCCACGCTCTCCTCATCGTAATTCACAAGGGGGATATACTCGGGCTTGTAGCCCCATTGGTAGCGGCTCCGATGCCACAGCACCTGCTTGGTATCGCACATGGTGGGAGCAAGGAAGCAGAGATGGCAATTCCGCTTTTGGCTGAAGACGGTGAGCGCAGGATCGGGATCGACGACGGACAACTCAAAGCCCGTGAGGGGGAGAAAATCCTCATCGGCCAGCTCGGGGTGCGGGATCATAATGTCGTGGTCGGTATACGCCAAAATGCTATAGCCCTGCGCCTTATAGTTCTCCTTGGCCTCCTCGGGCGTCCACGCCCCGTCCGAGACCGTGGTGTGTGAGTGAAGGTTGGCCTTGTAGAAATTGCCCTCCGCGGGAAGTAAATAACGCTTCATACCGTATCTCCTTTTTATTTCTACACTCATTGTAGCACAACCGCCCCCCTTTGTAAAGGGAAAAGAAAAAAAGAAAAGCGCCGCAAGCATTCGCTTGCGGTGCTTTTCCTCTCAATTGTCACAAAGCATCAGAATGCCCGCGATCATACTAACGAACAGCAGCGAGCAGATCTTGAAACCGGTGCCGACCCAGCCGTACTTCACCTTGCGGAAATAAGCGATCGTCATCGGCAGGCACCACGCCAGCGCGATGCCCCACGTAAAGAGCGCCTGCAGGACCGTGGCCAGGATCATAAAGACCTTGGCGGCGATCACCATGCCGGATTCCGGAAGCGCGGCCGCTACCGCCCTGCCCGCAACGGCGGCCCCGCACTTTTCACAATACGCGGCATCGTCGGTCAGCTGCGCCCCGCATTTCGTGCAATACTTCATTTTTTGCCCTCCTGAAAACGAAAAAATTAACCCTTTTGAGTTATATTTCTATAATATCACAAGTTTTTTCGTTTGTCAACCCTAAAGGGGTAATGTTTTTTCTCGTTGACGGTTACAATGGAGTTAACCCATTTGAGTTAGGAGGGAAACGATGACGATCGGAGAGGCCGTGAGGTTACGCATTACCGAGCTGTGCCGCGCTCATGGGATCACGCTCAACAAGCTTTCCACCATTTGCGGCACAGGTGGCGTAGTAATGCTCATGTTAATCAGCTACTTAGAACGTTTCTCACGTAA
>JAFVYX010000244.1 GCA_017500625.1 Clostridia bacterium
AATATCAATGTAAGGTATGAGTAAATAATAGGTTCTCGCCGCCCCGACGCGCGAGGTCTGGTACGCACCAACAAAGCCCTACCGCAGTAGGCACGATGGAAACAGGAGAGCGAAACACCCCTCCCTCAATCGGCAAAAGGAGTGACCCGAATGTACCTTCACCTCGGCCAATCCGTGGTCGTTCCCCACAAGGAAATACTGGGCATCTTCGACCTGGATAACGCCAGCTGGGCCTACAAGACCCGGGAATTCCTGGAGCAGGCCGAGGTGGAGGGCCGGGCCATCTGGCTGGGCGACGACCTGCCCCGTTCCTTCGTTCTGGTCGGAACCAAAAAACAACCGCCAAAAGTTTATATTTCCCAGCTCTCCTCCGCCACTTTGCTCAAGCGCGTGGAGAGCGACAGCTTTGAATAAAACAGAACAGGAGGCTCAATTATGGAACTGCAACCCATCAACTACCTGTGGAAAGACCGCAAGCGCTATTTCGGCCTGCCCCTGTCCTTTACCCGCTACTCCCTGAGTGAGGACCGCATTTTCCTGGAAAAGGGCTTCCTCAACATCAACGCCGACGAGGTCCTGCTCTACCGCGTGCGGGACCTGGAGCTCAACCTGAAGCTCACCCAGCGCATCTTTGGCGTGGGCACCGTTTGGGTCCCCTCCTCCGACCAGTCCACCCCCCACCTGGAGCTGAAGAACGTGAAAAAGCCCCGGGAGGTCAAGGAGATGATCCACCGGGCCGTGGAGGAAGCCAAGGAGAAGCGCTCCATGCGCACCATGGAGATCATGGGCGGCGCCAACGGCGGCGGAGAGATGAAGGAAATGGACCTCTTCGACGAGGAACATTTGCTGGACGACGACATTTCGGAATAAATTGATCGGCCCGGGAGGGGACCACTCCCCTCCCCCGCCGCGACCCACGAACCGGATGGGAGACGTGAGACAGCGGACAGCGACGATATCCCCTGTCTCCTGTCTCTTATCCAAAGAACCATGGAGGTAAACTATGTCTGAAGAACTGGAACTGACCACCACCCAGGTGGATCACGAATACGGCGGATCCGAGATCCAGGTGCTGGAGGGCCTTGAGGCCGTCCGTAAGCGCCCGGGCATGTACATCGGTACCACCTCGCTGCGCGGCCTGCACCATCTCGTGTACGAGATCGTCGATAACTCGATTGACGAGGCGCTGGCGGGAGAGTGTGACGCGATTGTGATCACGCTGCACGAGGATAACTCGGTTTCCGTCAAGGACGACGGCCGCGGTATCCCCGCCGGTATGAACGAAAAGCTGGGCAAGCCTACGCTTGAGGTCGTTTACACCGTGCTCCACGCGGGCGGTAAATTCGGTGGCGGCGGCTATAAGATCGCAGGCGGCCTGCACGGCGTCGGTGCGTCGGTCGTCAACGCCCTTTCTGAGTGGGTAGAGGTCGAGAACTGCCGTGACGGCCACGCGTACACCGAGCGCTTTGAGAGAGGCGCCGTTGCCCGCCCCTTCACCTGCACGGGCCCGACCGATCGCCACGGCCTGTACGTGCGCTTCAAGCCCGATCCGACCATCTTTGAAGAAACCGTCTTTGATTATGACACGATCCTCACCCGTATGCGGGAGCAGTCCTTCCTCAACGCCGGCGTGCGCATCATCATGCGTGATGAGCGTGTGGGCCGCGAGCGGGAGGAGGAGCTGTGCTACGAGGGCGGTATCGTTTCCTTCGTTGAGTTTTTGAACAACGAAAAGCGCGGAACGCCGATTCACGAGGACGTTATCTACATGAAGGGCGAGAAAAACGGCTCGATTGCCGAGGTTGCCATGCAGTATAACGACAGCTATAACGAAACGCTCGTATCCTTCACAAACAATATGGCGACCATCGAGGGCGGTACGCATGAAACCGGCTTCAAGAGCGCTTTGACGAAGGCGATCAACGAATACGGCAAAAAGTACGGCATCATCAAGGGCGATCCGCTTTCCGGCGAGGACGTGCGCGAGGGACTCGTTGCGATCATCTCTGTAAAGCTCACGGATGCGCAGTTTGAGAGCCAGACCAAGGCAAAGCTCGGTAACTCGGAAATTCGAGCACTCGTGGACGGTATTGTTTACGCAAAGCTTTGCGAATATTTTGATGAAAACCCCGCAACGGCAAAGATCGTTCTTGAAAAGGCCATGGCCGCCAGCCGCGCAAGAGAAGCGGCGAGAAAGGCAAGAGAGCTGACGAGAAGAAAGAACGTTCTCGAGGTTTCGACTCTGCCCGGCAAGCTTTCGGACTGCCAGGAGAGAGAGGCAAGACTCACCGAGGTCTATCTCGTAGAGGGAGATTCCGCAGGAGGCTCTGCAAAGGACGGAAGAGACAGCCGCTATCAGGCCATTCTTCCCCTGCGCGGTAAGGTGCTGAACGTGGAAAAGGCAAGACTTGATAAGGTATATGCCAACACTTCCCTGATTCCCATCATTCAGGCGCTCGGCTGCGGCATCGGCGAGGATTTCGATCTTTCGAAGCTGCGCTACGGCAAAATTATCATCATGGCGGATGCCGACGTGGACGGCGCGCATATCCGCATTCTTCTTCTGACCTTCTTCTTCCGCCATATGCGTCCTCTCATTGAACAGGGACACGTGTATCTTGCACAGCCTCCGCTTTACAAGGTGCATAAGGGCAAGGCCATCCGCTATGCCTTCAGCGACGAGGAAAGAGATAAATACATCGAAGAGCTTGGCCCAAACGGCGTTGAGGCCGAAAGATACAAGGGTCTTGGTGAGATGGACCCCGAGCAGCTCTGGGAAACGACGATGGATCCCGAAAAGAGAACGCTTTTGCAGGTGAGTG
>JAFVYX010000245.1 GCA_017500625.1 Clostridia bacterium
AGAAACACCATATACAGGAAAAGTAGTACTATTTGAACATAATTATGAAGGTGCTACTACTACATATGGATATCAATTATTTGCCTCGTCAAGCGTCGGTCGGGGGGCGTCGGTGGTGGCCGTTACGGTGCCCGTCACGTCCTCGGTGTCGGTCTCAAGCCCGAGCCGCAGGTCGGCAGAATAGTGCTTGTCCCCCGTGAGCAAAAACTCCGAGGCGGCGGTGGCACGGCCGAGCAGGATCGGCAAAACGCCCGTGGCCATCGGGTCGAGCGTGCCCGTGTGCCCCGCCTTGGCCGCGCCGAAAAGGCGGCGCACCCGCGTGACCGCCGCCTGCGAGGTCAGCCCCTCGCCCTTATGGAGAATGAGAATTCCCGATGTCGTCAGCATAAACATACTTCCTATCGATCCGCGGCCCGAGCCGCGCTAAAATTTCGTAAGGAATGGTGCCCGCCGCCTCGGCCAGGCGCGGGAGCGCCTCGGCACTGTCGCCGAACACCGTGGCAAGCGTTGCTTTGCGGCGCACAACGCCCGTCAAAAGCACCGCCGCCGTGTCCATCGATACCCGTCCGATGAGGGGGCAATCGACCCCCGCCACGCGTACCGTGCCACCCGTGGCCGCCCGAGGCAGACCGTCGGCGTATCCGAGGGCGAGGATCCCTACCGTCTCGCGCCGCTTGGTACGGAAGATGCCGCCGTAGCCCACCGCCTCGCCCGCAGGGAGCGAATAGACCTGTGAGATGCGCGAAAAAAGCCGCGCCACGGGAGAGAGCGGCGGTAGCGCCGCCCCCTCGGGCCCGTAGCCGTAAAGGGCAAGCCCCACGCGCGCGTAGGGAAGGCCAAAGGTGCCGCCTGCGGCAATGCCCGCCGTGGCCGAAAGGTGGGCGCGCGGAGTGACGCCCAGCCGCGCAAGGGCCGTGAGCGCCGCGCGAAAGCGCGCCGCCTGCCGCCGCACCGAGGGCACAAGCCCCGCATCGGCATCGGCTAAGTGCGAGTAGACGTCGGTCAGGAGAAAATGCGGATCGGCCGCGATCGCCGCCACGCGGCGGACGGTCGCCTCAAAGTCGGCGGAAAGCAAGGAAAGCCCCGCGCGGTTCATACCGCTGTTCAGCTTGACTGCCACGCGCAGCCGCCGCTCCCCGAGCGATTGCGAAAACGCTTTCGCTTGCGCCGCATCGGCCACCGTCAGGGTGATGCCCGCCTCGGCGGCGAGGGGCGCCTGCTCGGGCGGAGTATAGCCAAGGACCAAAAGCTCGGCCCCCGAAAGCAGAGGAGAGAGGTCCAGCGCCTCCCGAAGCTCGGCCACCGCAAAGCGGGAGGCCCCCGCCGCGCGGAGCGCGGTGGCAACGGCGGCGGCACCGTGACCGTAGGCGTTGGCCTTGACAACGCAAATGGGGGTGGCGCCGTGCGCGGCAAGATGCGCCGCCATGGTGCGGTAGTTGTTGGTAAGGGCGGCAAGGTCGCAAAGGAGCGCCGCGCGCCCGACGTGGGGCAGAAACGCCTCGCCGTGGGGCAGAAACGCCCCGCCGTGGGGCAGAAACGCCCCGCTTTCTTGGTTCATCATCGCACCTCCGTGGGAGTGCCGCTGCGGCGGCTCCTACATCTCTATGCGGAGGGGCTTACGTTTATTCTATCACAGACGAAAAAATTATGCAAGAGAGCGCGGAAAGTTTGCTTTTTTGACCCTATCTCGTCACGGGCCGCCAGGGATATCGCCGCATCTCCAAAAAAAGCCGAAAAGCGCTTACAGGGTGCGACAGCTTCCACGCGCCCCCCTCGGTATAATAAAGAAGGAAAACGATCTTTCGGAGGTTTTTGCTATGGACGTACAAAAAAGCGCAAGAGAAGCGACGGTGCCGCCCGCATCGCACGGTGTGGCGGCCGCCCTCTTTCCCGAGCTGTGTGAGAAAAAGGAAGGGCGGGGTGCCGAGATCCTGCACGATGCCCTCGTTTTCGGTGTGGCGATGCTCCTTTCCCGCGCCCACCTGGCGGCGGGGGCCTACCCCTTTGGCTTTGCCTACCTCGCCGCCCGTCGTCGGCGGTGCGTGCCCTGTCTTCTTGGCCTCGTCCTCGGCGCCTCCTCGCTGGGGGCGGTGTCGGGGGTGTATATGGCGGCCTACCTTGCCCTCTTTCTTTTCCGTGTCCTCCTCTCGCTCCCCGTGCCGCGGCGCGCCCTGTTTCCCGTAACGGCCGCCCTGTTCGGTGAGGGACGGGGCGTGCGCGTGCTTTCGGCCACCCTGACGGGCGCGGGGCTCGGCGCCTATGAGCTTCTTCTGTTCGGCGTGACGACCTACGCCCTCCTTTTTGCGGCGATCACGGTGCTGGCGCCCACCGCACTCACGCTCCTCTATGCCACGCTCTACGATGCTCCCCTCACGCACACGGCGCTCCTCGGCCGCGCCGATCCCGCCGCGTGGCGGCTTTCCCCCCTTGTCGAGCTTTCGGCGCTCTCGCTCCTTCTCTCGCTTGCCTACGCGCTGAAGGAGCTTTCCCTCTTCGGGCTTTCGCTCTATGCGGCCTTCGCCGTGGCGGTCACCCTCTTTGTTGCCCGCCGTCTCGGTGCGCCGCGCTCGGGCGTTGTCGGTCTTGCGCTCGGACTGGTCGGGCCGCTGACCACCGCCCCCGCGTACGCTCTGCTCGGCGTGATCGCGGGCCTGCTCTTTCCCTACGGCACCCTGCCCGCCCTCCTTGTCGGCTCGCTCGGTGCCATCGGCTTTGCGGCCTATGCGGGCGGCCTTTCCGGCTTTCTTTCGCTGGCACCCGAGTGCTGTGTGACCGTCCTTGTCGGCGCACCGCTCCTCGGTCGGCTTCTCCCCACGCGCGATCCCGCCACGGCCGAGCTTTCGCTCCGCCGCCGCAGCGAGGCCGCCGAGGACGGGGCACGCCCCGAGGCCGACGGCGGCGACCGCCTTCGTCGCCTCGGTGTCGCGCTCTCCTCGCTCTCGGGAATGTTCTACCGCCTCTCGGACGAGACGCGCCGCCCTGCCGCCGCCGAATATTTCGTTGAGTGTGAAAAGGTCTGCGCGCGCCATTGCGCCACCTGCTCCAACCGCGTGCGCTGCTGGGAGCAGGGCGAGCGGGTGGCCGAAAAATCGGTCTATCTCCTGGCGGGTACTCTGCGGAAAACGGGCAAGATCTCAGGGGAGCTTCTGCCGCCCGAGCTTCGGAGCGGCTGCCCGAAAATGGAAACAATACTTGACGAAATACGCGAGGAATGTGCCTCTCTGTGTCTGCGGAGACACCGCGGCGACCGCAACGAATTCCTCTCGCACGATTACGCGATGCTCTCGCGCGTTTTGAACGAGGCCGCCGAGGGCGACCGCCGCGAGGCCACCCCCGATCCCGACGTCGCCGCCCGTCTTACGGCGCTGCTTGAGCGCGAGATCCCCGAGGTCAGCGTGGCGGTCTTTGGCGAAAGACGGCGGCGCGTGGCTGTCGCCTCTGAGGACGAGGCGCTCCTCGGGCGCGCCGCCCCCCTTGTCCGCGCCGCCTGCGAGGAGCTTCTCGGCTGCGCCTTCACCGAGCCCGAGCTTGCCGTGCGTGAGGGGGTGGCCACCCTCACGCTGCACCCGCGCCGCCGCTTCACCGCCGAGGTGGCCGAGGCGAGCGTGCCCCGCACCTCGGACGAGGCCTCGGGCGATCGCTTGCGCTTCTTTGAAACGGCGGAGGACGGCTTTTACGCCCTCCTCTCGGACGGTATGGGCAGCGGCGAGACGGCCGCCCGTGCCGCCGCCGTGTCGGTGGAGTTTCTTTCCCATATGTTGGAAGCAGGGTGCTCGCGGCAAACGGCGCTCCGCATGCTCAACAACCTCGTGAGAACGCGCGAGGACGAATGCTCGGCCACGGTGGACCTTTTCTCCTATGACCTCGTATACGGCAACGCGACCTTCATCAAAAGCGGCGCCGCCCCCTCCTATATGAAGCGCGGGCCCGAGGTCTTTCGCGTGCGCTCACGCACCATGCCTTTAGGGCTCCTAAAGACCCCCGACGCCGAGCGCATCAACGTCGAGGTGCACGCAGGCGATATCCTCGTCCTGCTCTCGGACGGCATCGCCCCCGAGAACGAGGACCCCGCCTGGCTCATCTCTCTCCTTGCCGAGGAAGACGGCACCGACCTACAGGCCTTAGCCACCCGCATCGTGGCGGAGGCGGTATCGCGAGGGGAGCGAGATGATTGTACGGTCGGCCTTGTCAAAATATCCCTCGCGGGATAAAACCGCGCATCTCTGCGTTGCTCCTCGAAAGCGGCTCGACGTACGTAAGTACGCCTTCGTCCGTGGGCTGTGGTGCGCCTTGATCTGCACGATTTTCTCTCCGCGATCCTCGCGGGATAATTTCGGCATAAATCACCGCTCGCTCTTCTTGACGTACCTTCGTACGCCTGCGAGTCGCGATCGGCAATTTCTGCTCGAAATTCTCTCCGCGAGGGGCAGAGTTTGAGCCTGCGCCTGTGCTTCTCGCCGCGCCTTGTCTGGCACAATTTCCGAGGGGCCGAACTTGCGCCGTGCGCCATTTTATAAAGAAAAAGGAGAGCCGTCGCTCTCCTTTTTCTTTTCATTTCATTGTTCGCAGGCCCTTGGGGTAGTGGTTCTTGGCCACGCCGCCCGAGAGCTTGACGCCGCCCGTCAGGGCGCCCTCGATGCAGAGGGCGGCAAAGCCGCGCTCACCGTCGGCAGGGGCGGCGATCTCCTCGCCGTGCAGGTAGGCGGCGGTGCGCTCATCGTCGGCCGAGAGCATCACCTTGCGGCAGAAGTCGGCGCCGAGCGCCGTAAAGGCGTGGTGGTGCGGCAGGAGGGTCCGCCCTGCCATAGTGCCGAGCGCCACCCCGACGCGCATCGCTGAGGGGGGCGGCAGAGGAAGTCCTGCGGGGGGCGTATACCACCCCTCGCCCGCCATAAAGAGGGGTGCCTCAAAGCGGCGGCCGAAAAGCTCGGTGAGCGCGGCGCGCACCTCGGCCTCCCCACGGCGGTCGGTCCTCGGGACGGGGGCCTCGGGGAAGGGGCGGCGGCGGCCGCCCTCGCGGTGCATTAGCGCCAGAAATTGGCCCTCGCCCGCCGCCCTGTGCGGATAAAAGCGGCGCGAAAGCGCGATCGACGGCGGCCGTCCCGCGCGGACGATGCCGTCGGCCGTGACAAGGCGCACGCGCTCCGAGACGGGGACGAGAGAAAACTCGGGGTGAGCGGTGAGGAAGGCGGTGACGTTGTCCTCGTTCTCCTCCTCCGAGAAGGTGCAGGTGGAATACAGAAGATACCCGTCCTCGGCCACGGTGGCCGCGGCGGCCTCCAAAATGTACCGACCGCGCTCGGCGGCGGCGCTGACGGCGGCAGGCGACCACTCGTCGGCGGCGTTTTCGTATTTGCGGAACATTCCCTCGCCCGAGCAGGGGGCATCGACCACCACAAGGTCGAAGCATTCGGGAAAGCGGTCGCGGACGGCGTCGGGGGCAAGAGAGGTCACCACGGCATTGGCGGCGCCAAGCCGCTCGAGGTTGCCGAGCAGTGCGCGCACGCGCGAGGCTGAGATCTCGTTGGAAACGAGCACGCCCCCCTCTCCAAGGCGCTCGGAGAGCTGGCCGCTCTTGCCGCCTGGCGCGGCGCAGAGGTCAAGCACACGCCACCCCTGAATGGGGAAGGGGAGTGCCTCCACCGTCGCCATAGCCGAGGGGTCCTGCATGTAGTACGCCCCCGCGTGGTGCAGGGGGTGAGCACCGAGGCGCTCCCCCTCGGGCACGAGAAATCCCCCTTCGGAAAAGGAGAGGGGCGAGAGCGAGGGGAGCAGCGTCACCAGGCGCTCCTTCGGCATTTTTTTCGTAACACAGCGCAGAGCGTGAACGTCGGGCGCCGAGAGAGCGGCCAGAAATTCGGGGTACTCGCTCCCGAGAAGGTCCTTCATTCGCGCAAGGAACGCGGCGGGCAGCTGTCTCATTCGGCCACCTCCCCGAGCGCCGCGCGGTATTCGGCCTCGGTAAAGAGCAGATTGATCGCCGAAAGAAGCGCGTTGGCCGAAAGATCGGGCGGAAGCGCCAGGCGCTCGGCCAGCGCGCGGCGCTTGGCCTCACACCCCGCCGAGCCCGAGAGCCCGTCGGCAAAGAGGTCGGCCTTCGTGAGGGCGGCACGCGCCTCGATCGCCTCGCCCATAAAGGGCGAGAGCAGCGAGAGCAGCACCTCGGTCTCTTGGCCCTCAACGCCGAGAAGCCCCGCCTTGCCCGCCGTCTGCTTGCGGCGCTCCTTGCCGTGGACGGCGGGCACGTGCAGGTGATACACGCGGTCCCCCGAGAGCGCGCCCGAAAGGTAAGAGCGGATCACGCGACCGCCACCGTCGGGATCGGTGAGGACGATCACTCCGCGCTCCTCTGCGAGGCGGCGCAGAAGCGCCAAGCGCTCCTTGTTGTTAAAAAGAGCAAACCCGTCGGTCGTCAGAATTTCGGCGTCAACAATACTTGACAGTTTGATCTTGTCGTAGCGCCCCTCGACAATGATCGGCAGAGAGATCTTCGGCTTATTCATAACGGCTCCTTTCGGAAAAACGGCACAGCCCCGCCCGTCCGAGCTCGCACGCGCCGCACGCGGGGGCGCGCGCCGTGCAGACCTCACGGCCGAAAAGGACGGCGCGGTGACAAAAGTCCGAGGCGTTTTCGTTTGACAAAAGAGGGGTGAGCGTTTTCTCGACCAAAAGAGGGTCGCGCTTTCCCTCGGGGGTGAAGCCCCACCGTCCCGAAAGGCGGATCATGTGGGTATCGGCCACCACCGCCGAGACACCGAAAACGTCACCGAGCAAGAGATTCGCGATCTTGCGCCCCACCCC
>JAFVYX010000246.1 GCA_017500625.1 Clostridia bacterium
ACAAAGACCTGATTGTAGTAGAGCTTGATCTGCCCCTCAAGGCTCTCGTAATTGCGCGAGATCTTGGGGAAGAACAAAACGCCCTTGAAGTTCAGGGGATAGTCGGCCGAGAGGTGCATATGAAAGAGCGGCTCGCGATAGTCACCGAACACGCGGGTGTAGAATGCGTTATAGTCCTCATCGGTGCAATCCGAGGCGTTCTTCTGCCAGAGGGGGGAGGTGTCGTTCAGCGGCTTTTCTTCCCCCTCCTCGGTCTTTTCTGCCGCGGCATCCTCAAGATAGATCTCCACGGGCATAAAAGCGCAGTAGCGGTCAAGGATCTCGCGCACGCGGGCGACCTCAAGGAACTCCTTGCTGTCCTCATTCACGTGCATCACAACGTCGGTGCCGCGCTCCGCGCGCTCGCCTGCCGCAAGCTCGTAGCTCCCGTCCTCGGCCGCCACGAAGCGGGCGGCGGGGGCATCGGTAAAGCTCTTGGTCACGACCTCCACGGTATCGGCCACCATAAAAGCCGAATAGAAGCCGAGGCCGAAGTGGCCGATGATGCCGTTCGTGCCCTCGTCCTCATATTTTTCAATAAAATCAAGCGCGCCCGACAGCGCCATGTTGCAAAGATAGCGCTCCACCTCCTCGGCGCTCATACCGATGCCGTTACCCGAAACGGTCAGCGTGCCTGCTTCACGATCCACGCGCACGGTCACGCGGTAGGGCACCTCGCTGTCGGCGGTTTCGGCCAGCGAAACAAGGCGCCGGTGCTTGGTGACGGCGTCCACGGCGTTGGAAACGATCTCCCGCAGGAAGATCTCCCGCTCTGAATACAGCCATTTTTTAATGATCGGGAAGATATGCTCGGTATCGACCGAGATCCCGCCCTTTTTGTTGAATTCTTCAGCCATACGTCCTCCTTGCCCCACGCAGGGGCACGCGGGCACCCGCCCGCGTAAAAATATTACACAGTATATTATAGCGCATAATTTTGCGAATATCAATTCCCGTGCGCCTAAAGTTTATGAAGTTTTTTAAAATTTTCAGGCGTTCAGAGAAATTTTTCGGAATACGCGGGGAAACGGGCAGAAATATCCCGCTCGCTCACCACGTGCGTGATCGCATCCAAGGTGCAAAGCGTATTCAGGCAGGGCGCACCGATCTTCTCGGCGTCCAGCATCAGGACGGCGCGGCGGGCGTGGGAGAGCATCACGCGGCGCACCGCGTTCTCTGCGATCGCGTTATCGGTGAGGGCACCGTCCTCTGTCAGGGTACGCACCGAGAAAAAGCAGACGTCAGCGTGGAAGGAACGCAGAAAATCCTCGGCATAGCTACCGACGTAGGCGTAGGTATGCGGGGCAAGCTCCCCACCCGTGACGAACAGGCGTACGCCGCTATCACCGAGAAGGAGGGGGGCCTTGGCGCTGTTGGTGATCACCGCGACCGACTTGCGCGAGGTGAGCAGGGGGAGCAGCGCCATTGCCGTTGAGGAGCCGTCCACCATAACGGTATCCCCGTCACGCACCAGCGAGAGGGCGCGGCGGGCAATGGCGGCCTTCGCTGCGGAATGCTCGCGCTCGCGGATCTCCTGGGGGAGATTTTCGCCGGTTGCACCGCGCAGGGCGGCGCCGCCGTAGGTGCGGATCAGCCGCCCCTCGGCCGCCAGGCGGGCAAGCGACCTTCGCATCGTGGGGTGGCTGACGAACATGGCCGCCGAAAGCTCGTCGATCGTTGCCTCACCGTGCAGGCGCAGATATTCCAACAATTTTTCATCTCTTTCTTTGGTTGCCATTCTTGCTTCTCCTTGATCGTTTGTGCATATTTTTCTGTTATTTAGTCAACTTTTTGATCAAACCGATCATTTTTGTAAAGACTATTGACAATTTCGCTCAAAACGATTATAACATAAACAGTAGAAAAAAACAACACCGCAAAAGCAACAAAAAACGTGAGCAAAGGAGAATTCTTTATGCCTAAAATGAACCTTTCCTGG
>JAFVYX010000247.1 GCA_017500625.1 Clostridia bacterium
CCCAACGAATGTCCACTCAAGGATTCTTAAATATAAAATCAAGCCCTGATTGCCCAACAGCGAATGAATGTCGCTGAGGTGAACAGTCAGGTCGCACAGAGACCTCTGGGCGAACACTGCTTGAAACGCCCTACGATATCTACGATGCCGATGAGGCCGCGCTCCGTGAGGCGCTGGCAAAGTACGACAAGGATCTTCAACGCCTTCTTGACAAGGATACCGCGGCCGCTGAGCGCACGCTTCGCTTCTGCGCGATGACCGGGGTTACGATGATCCCCTATGACGATCCTCGTTATCCCGCTGCTCTGCGCCTTATTCCCTCGCCGCCTGTGCTTCTTTACTGCAAGGGAACGCTGCCGCAGTTCAACGGCACGCTTTCTGTGGCGGTGGTCGGCACACGTGAGACGAGCGATTATGGGAAGCGTATGGCCTTTGAGATCGCCCGTGACCTTGCGAGAGCTGGCGCGATCGTTGTTAGCGGTCTCGCGCTTGGCGTTGACGGTGTGGCCAACGCCGCGGCGATCAATGGGGGTGGAGAGACGGTGGCCGTTCTCGGTAGCGGCATTGACGTTATTTATCCCCCTGCTCATGCCAAGCTTGCCGAGCGCGTTATGCGTCACGGAGCTGTCATTACCGAGTTTGCTCCCGGTACGCGTCCTGATGGACGCAACTTCCCGATCCGCAACCGCATCATCTCCGGCCTTGCCTCCGCCACGGCGATCATTGAGGCCGATCTTTCCAGCGGTGCGTTGATCACGGCCCGCCGTGCCCTGCAGCAGGGGCGGCCGCTCTACGCTCTCCCCGGCCGCGTTGACGAGAAGGGGAGCGAGGGCACCTGTATGCTCCTTAAAAACGGCGCCAAGCTTCTTGTTGCGGCTGATGATATTCTCACGGATTTTGAGAAGATCTATGCCGACAAGATCAACATTTTTAAGCTGCTTCGTCATTCTCCTGTGGTTATGGACGCCGTTCTCAAATCCATGCGCGTTCAGATCGGGAGAGGGAAGAAACCAAAATCACCTGAGGATCAAACGTCAACGGCCAAGCCGACGGCTCCCGAGGCGCCTCCGAAGGTGACGGTGGATCCCGCTCGCGAGGCCGAGGTCCGAGAGATCCTTGAGCGTCTTGGCGAGCTTCCCACTAAAATTTACGGTCTGGTCCCGAGCGTGGGTCAGATCTCGTGTGACGATCTTGCCGAAGCCGGTCTTGCGATAGGAGAGGTGATGGCCGCCACGGCCACAATGGAGATCGAGGGGGTCATTGAGGTGCTTCCCGGCGGTCTTCTCAAACGCAAACCATAAGTGAAACACGGAGCAAGGGCTCCGAGGTCCAAGGAAAGGAAACAGCATGTCGAATTTAGTTATCGTGGAGTCTCCCGCTAAGGCCAGCACCATCAAAGGGTATCTTGGCTCGAATTACAAGGTTATTGCGTCCAAGGGACACATTCGTGACCTGCCAAAAAGCGGTCTTGGTGTGGATATCGAAAACGATTTCACTCCGCATTATATCAATATACGCGGCAAGGGCGACGTCATCGCTCAGTTGAAGCAGGAGGCCAAGACGGCCGGTAAGGTCTTTCTTGCCACCGACCCTGACCGCGAGGGAGAGGCGATCTCATGGCATTTGGCCACCGCCCTCGGGATCCCGATGGATAAGCAGTGCCGTGTGACCTTTAATGAAATCACAAAGAGCGCTGTCAAGGACGCGATCAAGCACCCCAGCATCATCAATCAGGATCTTGTGAATGCTCAGCAGACTCGCCGCATTCTTGACCGCATTGTGGGCTATCAGCTCAGCCCCTTCCTTTGGAAGAACGTCCGCAGCGGCTTGTCCGCAGGACGCGTGCAAAGCATTGCCGCCCGTATCATCTCGGAGCGTGAGGAGGAGATTCGTTCCTTTACGCCTCAGGAATACTGGACGGTGCGTGCCGTTGTCAAAACGGCCGACGGTACCGAGATCGAGACTCACTTCTACGGCAAGGACGGTAAGGAGATCCGCCTCACCACTGAGGCCGAGGCCAACGCTGTGCTCGAGGCGATCCGCAAGAGCCCCTTGGTCCTTGAGGGAATCCGCCAATCGCAGAAGAGCCGCATGCCCTCTCCCCCTTTTACTACCTCTACGATGCAGCAGGAGGCCTCGAGAAAGCTTGGCTTCCAGTCGAAGCGCATTATGAAAACGGCGCAGGAGCTTTACGAGGGTATTAATCTCGGCAGCGAGTTTGGCGGCTTCTCGGGCCTTATCACCTATATGCGTACCGATTCTCTCCGCATTTCCGCTTCGGCGCAGGAAGCGGCCTTTGCCCTGATCAATGAGCAGTACGGCAAGGACTATCACCCCTCCTCGCCCCGTCAGTTTAAGATGAAGCCCGGGGCGCAGGACGCCCATGAGGCGATCCGTCCCTCCGACGTCACTCTTACGCCTGAAAAGATCAAGCGCTATCTTACCCCCGATCAGTACCGTCTCTATAAGCTGATCTGGGAACGCTTTGTGGCCAGCCAGATGTCTTCGGCGGTTTTTTCGCTCCTCTCGCTTGACTTTACCGCGGGCGACTATCAATTCCGTGCCACGGGGAGCACTCTGAAGTTTAAGGGCTATCTCGCCGTATATGACGACACCTCGGATCATGAGGACGGCATTGAGAAGCGCAGTCTGCCGCCCGTATCTCGCCTTGTTGAGGGAGCCGAGATGCCTCTTGCGGATTCGGCCGCCAATCAGCATTTTACCGAGGCGCCGCCTCGTTATACCGAGGCCTCGCTCATAAAGTTCCTTGAGGATAACGGCATCGGCCGTCCCTCGACCTATACGGCAATCATTTCGACGATCATTGACCGCAATTACGTGCGCCGCGAGGGCAAGGCCCTGGTGCCCACTCCTCTTGGGGAAGTCACGACAAAGCTGATGAAGGAGAACTTCCCGGACATTGTTGACTATCAGTTTACTGCCGAAATGGAGGACAAATTCGATAGCATTGCCCGAGGAGAGGACACTCTGCACGCCGTTCTTTCCAATTTTTACGCCGGTTTTGCAACGGCGCTTGATCGTGCCAAGGTCAACGTGAAGGCCGGAGACGTGGAGATCCCCCCCGAGGAGTCCGATGTGGTCTGCGAAAAGTGCGGTCGTCTTATGGTGTATAAAACGGGCCGCTTTGGCCGTTTCCTGGCTTGCCCCGGCTATCCCGAGTGCAAAAATACCAAGGCCCTCGGCAAGGACGGAAAGCCCGTAGAGAAGAAGGCCGTCGACGCCGAGGTTGCCGATTTTAAGTGCGAGCTCTGCGGTGGCGAAATGGTCCTTCGCACCGGCCGCTTTGGCAGCTTTTACGCCTGCGCTAATTACCCCGCCTGTAAGTTTACAAAGCAAAAGATCAACGAGCTGGGCGTCGATTGCCCGAAGTGCGGCGCGCACATCATCACCAAGATCGGCAAGGGAAAGGTCTTTTATAGCTGCGAGCGCTATCCCGATTGTGATTTCTCGACCTGGGATCTCCCTCTTTCGGAGAAGTGCCCCGAGTGCGGTGATATGCTTTTATACAGAAAGAGCCGCAAGCTGGTGCTTTGCCGTAACAAGAACTGCGACTACAAGAAGGAAAACGTGGAAAAATGATCAAAAACGCTACGGTTACCGTGGTCGGCGCGGGGCTTGCCGGGTGTGAGGCCGCCTGGCAGGCCGCCAAGATCGGCTGCGCCGTAACGCTTTATGAAATGAAGCCGAGCCGCTATACCCCCGCGCACAAGGCCCCCACCTTTGCGGAGCTTGTGTGCTCGAACTCTCTTCGCTCGGCCTCGCTTTCCAATGCCGTGGGGCTTCTCAAGGAGGAGATGCGTCGCCTTTCCTCGCTCATTATGGAGGCCGCCGATGCCACCACCGTGCCCGCAGGGAGCGCTCTTGCGGTGGATCGCACGCTCTTTTCCGAGTACGTGACCGAAAAGATCCGTTCGCACCCCCGCATCACTGTGATCGAGGAGGAGGTTACCGCCATTCCCGAGGACGGCGTGACGGTGATCGCCACCGGTCCTCTCACCTCGGAGGCCCTGGCCGCCGAGATCCGCGCCCTGACGGGGAATGAGGGACTTCATTTTTTTGATGCCGCAGCCCCGATCGTCTCGGGGGAGAGCATCGATCTTTCCAAGGCATTTTTTGCCTCCCGTTACGGGAAGGGAAATCCCGAAGACTATCTTAATTGCCCGATGACCCGTGAGGAATACGAGGCGTTTTACGAGGCGCTGCGAAGCGCCGAGGTGGCGCACCTCCACGATTTTGAAACGGGAGAGGAGCTGACGGTGTTTGAGGGCTGTATGCCCGTGGAGGTCATGGCCTCTCGCGGCGTTGATACCCTCCGCTTTGGCCCGATGAAGCCCGTAGGACTTCCTGTGCCGTCCACAGGCCGCGATGCTTATGCCACGGTTCAGCTCCGTCGTGAAAATCGCGCGGGGGATATGTACAATCTCGTGGGCTTTCAGACGCATCTCACCTTTGGCGAGCAGAGACGGGTATTCCGCATGATCCCCGGGCTTGAGGGCGCCGA
>JAFVYX010000248.1 GCA_017500625.1 Clostridia bacterium
CGCAACGAGGGGGTGGCCTTCCTCGCACTGTTTTCCGCCTCGCTCCCCCTGGTTGCCGTTTCGCTCCTTGTCGGGCGCGTCAGCTATTGGGCGATCGTTGCCTCGCTCGCCGCCTTCGTTCTCCTTTGCTCGGCGGCCAGCTTCTTTACCACGCTGGTGGCCACGGGCTTCAACCGCCTCGGTAAGGGCGGGACCGTCGCGGGCATTATGAACGCCCTCGCCGCGCTCGGCATCTCCTTTGCCAACACCGTCTTCACCGCCACGGCGGAGGCGACCGGCTGGACCGTCACGGCGATCGTTTGGGTGGGGCTTGTCGTTTTGCTCATTCTTCTGTCGGCCGCGTTCATTCCGCTTTGGCGGCGCTTTACGAAAAGAAATGCTTGAAAAGCAAGCCCCCATGGGGGCTTGCTTTTTTGCGAAAAAGGAAAAATGACAAAAGAAACGAGGTTTTTTGTCTTGCTTTTTGCCGAAGTGACGGCTATAATGAAAGGAGAAAGGACAGCCACCAAAACGCCGCTGTCCTAAAAGGAGGAATACGATGAAAGACCACCTTTTTGAACTCAATCTTCCCAAAACTCTGCCCGACCTGCGCGGCAAGGTGCCCTTCACTATGTCCGCCGAGGCCTTCTTACAGCGCTTTTTCGTTACGCGTGACGCTCTCCCCAAGGAGGTCACGGTGCTTCCGCCCTTTGACGTCGATGCCTACGGCGGCTGTGACGTTGTCGTCTCGCCAAGCGGCGACGATACCGCCGACGGCACCTGGGAGGCGCCCCTTAAAACGCTTGCCGCCGCTCTTGAGCGCGTGAAGGGCAAGGGAGGCGCCACCGTTACGCTCCGTGGCGGTGCTTACCCCGTCACCGCGCCCGTCGCTCTCACGGCCGAGCACAGCGGCACAGCCGACCGTCCCCTCGTTTTGCGTGCGGCCAAGGGGGAGACCCCCGTTCTGACCGCCAACAAGACGCTCTCGTCCGAGAGGGCTCTCTGGTCGCCTGCCGATCCCGCGACCGACGCCGTGGCCGCGCGTCTGCCGAAGGAGGCGCAGGGCAAGGTCCTCGTCACGCACATCGGCCGCCACGGCCTCACCGCCGACGATATGGCCGAGATCACCGATAAGGGCGCGCCCCGACTCTTTGTGGACGGCGAGGAGTACGTCCTGGCGCGCTACCCCAACCGCTCGGCCTCGGTGCACGATCTTCTTTACTTCACCCACGCCTACGATACGGGCACCGTCACGATCCGTGAGGGCTCCGACCTCTACTGGGCGTGGCACGACCGCGCGATGCGCGACTTTGACGGCGATCTTAAGCACAACGTCGGCTTTGAGATCCGTCTCCCGAACGCCAAGGACAACGACGAGTGCGCCGCGGGCATGATCCGCAAGGATCCCGAGGCCGAGGCCAAATCGCAATTCGTCCTCTCCTGGGTGAACACGGGCAACGTCTGGTATTTCGGCTCGATCTTCGAGGGCTGGGAGTTCCTCTACCGCCGCCTGGCCAAGGAGACCGAGGGACGCCTTTGGGCGCATTACGCCGAGAGCGATACCGAGAAAAAGACCCCCCTGCTCGGCGCCTTTGTGCCCGACGAGAACGGCCCCTATACCTACGAGGGGCAAAAGGGCTACTACTCTTTGAAGTCCACCACCTACGGCCCCCACGGCTGTAAGCACTCCACCAACTCCCCGGCCCGCCGCAACACCTTCTACCTCTTCAACGCCATTGAGGCGTTGGACGAGCCGGGCGAATGGTTCTACGACGTCGACACGGGGCTCCTTTACGTCTATCCGAAGGACGAGGAGGCGTTTTACGGCTCGGTCATCGGTTATTCGGGTAAGGACGAGTACGCCCCCCTCACCGCCGAGGGCCTCACCTTTGCGATCCTTGACGGCATCGGCATCGACGGCTCGAACGGCGGCGGTGTCACCCTCACCGACTGCTCGGACGTCGTTGTCCAGCATATGACGGGCAAGAATACCAAAAAGACGATCCTCACGCTTTCGGACTGCCGCCATTCGGCCGTGCTGTATTCCGATTTCTCGGCCGCCTACAGCAATATGGTCACTCTTAGCTCGCAGAAAAACGTCGGAACGCTCACCCCGTCCATGAACCTTGTGCAGAACTGCTTCTTCCACGATGCCAAGCCCACCTTCCAGTACGCCTTGTCGAACGGTGACTGCCGCGCCGTCGTCTCGCACAACTATTTCCGCAACACCTGCATGGTGGGCGCGGGCTGGGAGAACCTCACCGAATACAACCGCTTTGACGGCGGCAACGGCGACGTGGTGGACGGCGGCATGCATTACGCCTGCGCCGAGGGCGCGCGCGATAACCATATCCGCTACAACCTCTTCCATATGTTCAACCAGACGCACAACGCCGTCTACAACGACGGTATGAACAGCGGCAACTACACCTACGGCAACATCGTCTCCACCCTCGGCTCAAAGTGCAACCACCACAAGGGCTGGTATTCCTCGACGGGCATGGGCAACGTCTGCTTCGGTAACCTCATGGTCTTCCGCGATCCCTGGGAGGTCGCGGGTGCGCACAGCGTGGCGGGCGACGAGGACGATAAGGTCGCGGTCGGCGTTGGCGATAACACCAACCAGTCGGCGCTCTTCTATTTCTACTTTGGCAAGGAGCACGCCGCCGTCACCAACCGCCGCTACGAGTACGTGGTCGAGGGACGAAAGGAGTCGCTCGCCGTCGATTACGGTCCCACCGCCGTCGGCAAGACGGCACACCAGTCGCTCGCGGGCCACTGGTGGGAGGGCCGCAAGAGGCAGGAGCTGGACCGCTACCTCGTTGAGGGGCGCGAGGAGCCCCGCAAGGCGACCGACCCCGCCTACATCAACCACCTTTACGGCACGCGCCTCATTCTTGACGCGCTCGACAACTCCGATTACCTCATCAAGTATTTCTATCTCCCCGCCAGATGGACGGGCAAGACCTACACCTCAAAGGCCGCGCCCGCGGGGTGTGAGCTTCTGATCCCCACCTACACCTACCTTGACGAGGAGTACAACCCCGTCACGGTCGAGGAGCACACCGTCATCGTGCCCGAGAGTGGGGAGGTGACTCTCGCCTATGAGGAGATCGCCGCCATGGAGCGCCTGCGCCGCGCCCCCGCCTACTGCGTTGTGAAGAACAACGTTCTTCTCGGCGGCACGCCCCTGATGAACGAGGCCCGCACCGAGCGCGTGGGAGACGTGGACGAGGCCGATATGATCTCGGATTCTCTTCTCCGCACGCCCGACACGTGGCTTGAGGACGAGAAGCGCTGGATCTTTCGCAAGACCGAGGGCTACAACCCCTCGACGATGAAGTCTCATAACTTCCTGCGCTACGAGTACGACAAGGTAATGAAGGACGCGCGCGCCTACGATTACGAGATCCTTCCCGAGGCCCGCGAGGCGATCCGCGCCACTCTGGAGCCCGAGGCGGCCGAGGCCGTCCTCGCCCTTGACGCGACGAAGACGGGACCGACGTATGGGTTTGATTATGATTCCCTCGGCCCCGTCCGCCATTGAGAGCGGCGAATTTCGGCATAATTTCCCGTTTCCGACCGCTCGACGTACGTTTGCACGCCATCGGGTCGGAGAACGAAAAATTCTCCACGAAATTCCCTCGCTCTTACCGTTTATAGAAAAAGGAGCCAACGGCTCCTTTTTCTTTGCTATGCCGCTTCTCGCACGCTTGACGTACGTAACGCCGAGAGGGGCGAAAAGGCGGCGAAAAGGCGCTATAATGAAAAAGAAAACCGCCGTTTGGCGGTTTTCTTCCATAGAGAAGAGAAGCAAAGGAGTTCTCCTTTTTCGGTGAAAATAATGTTGCGCCTTTGCTCTTCACCTCTCCTGCCCCACAAATATTACGGGTCGGAGATGCCCAGCACCACAATGCCCGCAAAGGCAACAAGGATCGCAAGATAATGCCACAGCGAGAGCTTTTCCTTGAGGAAAAGGCGCGAGAGCAGGACCGACATGGCGCAATAGGACGAGATGATCGCCGCCGAGAAGGCGACGTGCTCGGTATCCGCAAGGGCATAGACGTAGGCCAACTGACCTGCCGTTTCGCAGGCGGCGGCGCCGAGCTTTGGCGCCTCGTGACGGAGGAGGTGGCGCTTCACGGTGGTGCCGTCCTCGGCAAGGACCTCGCTTTTTGGCAGGAGGGGCTGCTTTTTGATGAGGAAGACGTAGACGGCGGCAAACACACCCATGGCGAGGAAGGTCAGCTCATAGCAGACGTTGGCGGTGTCCTCGGCGAGGGCGGGGAGGAAATCAAGGAAGGTCTCGGTCGGCTCCTCACGCAGGATAAAGGCATCAATGAAGGTGCCAAGCGCGTCGAGGAGGCAATAAAGGAGCGGGAGCAGGAGCGCCAGCACCGAGCGCGAGTATTTGATGCCCTCGGCACGGCGCAGGTCCTTGGCCTCATCGTTCTCACGCCATTCCACGATACCGAGGGAAACAACGCCCACGGCAATGGCGGCAACGCCGATCCAGCCGAGCG
>JAFVYX010000249.1 GCA_017500625.1 Clostridia bacterium
CTTACGATCGTCATTGTGCGCGGCGACCTGCTCGGTCACGCGGGCGAGACGGTTCCTGCCATGATGGACTACAAGCTCATGGCCGACAACGACTCGATGTACAACACGCCTCCCTGCTGGTGCATCTACATGGCGAAGCTCGTCTTTGAGTGGCTCGAGAGCATCGGCGGTCTTGAGGAGATCAAGCGCCGCAACGAGCGCAAGGCTGCCCTTCTTTACGATTACCTCGACAGCCAGGACTACTACATTGCGCCCGTCGACAAGAAGAGCCGCTCGATGATGAACGTGGTGTTCGTCACGGGGAACGAGGATCTTGACAAGAAGTTTGCGAAGGAGGCCTCGGCCGTGGGGCTCAAGAACCTCAAGGGCCACCGCTCGGTGGGCGGTATGCGTGCCTCGATCTACAACGCGATGCCCGTTGAGGGTGTGGAGGCCCTCATCAAATTCATGAAGGAGTTTGCGGAGAAGAACCCGAAATCCGCGCAGTAAGACAATGAAGATCAAGCTGATGAACAAGATCGCATCGGTCGGTACCGATGTGTTTGACAAGTCGCGCTATACCGTGAGCGCCGACGAGGTGGGTGCCGAGGCCATCATGGTCCGCTCGGCCGCCCTGCACGAGTTGGCCTTTGAGCCCGAGCTTCTCGCGATCGCCCGTTGCGGCGCCGGCGTCAACAACATTCCCGTTGACCGCTGTGCCGAGGAGGGCATTGTGGTGTTCAACACGCCCGGTGCCAACGCCAACGGCGTGAAGGAGCTGGCGATCCTTGCCCTCATTCTTGCCTCGCGTGACGTGATCGGCGGCATCGAGTGGGCCAAGACGCTGAAGGGCACCGAGGGCGTTGCCAAGGCCGTGGAGGCCGGTAAGGGCGCCTACGCGGGCCACGAGCTTCTCGGTAAGACGCTGGGCGTTATCGGTCTCGGCGCGATCGGCGGTATGGTCGCCAACGCCGCCACGCACCTCGGTATGAACGTGCTTGGCTGTGACCCCTTCCTGTCGGTAGCGGGCGCTTGGAACCTCTCGCGCGCCGTCAACCGTGCGGCCACCTTTGACGACATCTATGCGGGGGCCGATTACATCACCCTGCACGTTCCCGCTACCCCCGACACCAAGAAGATGATCAACCGCGACACCATCGCCAAGATGAAGGACGGCGTCCGCATCATCAACCTCGCGCGCGCAGACCTGGTCGATGCCGAGGCGGTGAAGGAGGGCCTGGCCAGCGGCAAGATCGCGGCCTACGTCACCGACTTCCCCACCGAGGAGACCGTGGACGTTCCCGGCATCGTGGCGATCCCCCACCTCGGCGCCTCGACCGCCGAGAGCGAGGACAACTGCGCCGTGATGGCCGCTGAGGAGCTCGTGGAGTACCTCGAGTGCGGCAACATCAGAAACAGCGTGAACTTCCCCGCCGTTTCGATCCCCCACAACGGGGCGGCACGCATCTGCGTTCTGCACAAGAACATTCCGAACGTGCTGACAAGCCTCACGGGCTGCGTTTCCGAGAAGGGCATCAACATTGCCAACCTCTCGAACGGCTCGAAGGGTGAGTACGCCTACACGATCCTTGAGCTTGACAGCGCGGTCCCCGCGGGTACCGCCGAGGCCATGCAGGCGATCGAGGGCGTGATCCGCGTCCGCATTCTGTAAAAGAAAAAAGCACGGTGGCCCTGCCACCGTGCTTTTTTTCTTGCATTTTGCTTTGCCGTATGCTATAATTATCATAGATACGTATGGATTGTGAGGGTTTTGCCGTGGAACAGAAATATCTCAGCTTCCTTTATCCCGACCGCGAGAGCGAGGTGCGGGAGCGCGAGGAAAGAGGAGTACGCATTGAGGCCGAGGTCCTTTCGGAGCTGGGGCTTACCTCTCTGCTTCCCATGAAGAATTCCTCGCTTCCCTCCTTTTTCACGAGGGACGGCGCCGTGATCGCTTACCGCCAGGCCATGTTCCGCGACCTTTTGCGCCTGCCTGAGCTTTCCCTGACGCTCCGCGACATTCTTCCTCTCCTTTTCGATATTACCGAGCTGCGGCGCCTTGAGGCCGATTACGATCCGACGGGCGAGTCCTACCTTTACAGCATCACCGAGGTCGAGCTGTACGTTTCCTGCATCGCGCGGCTGTACGAGGGGCTTGCTCCCCTGTCTGATCGCCTGGAGAGCGAGGCGTTCCGCACCTTTGCCGAGGTGGTGACGACGCTGGCCTCAAGCGACTACTACAAGAAGCTGAACGCCGACCTTTCGGAGCTTTCCTCGCGCATTCGTGAGGTGCGGAGCATCACGGTGGGTGTCAACCTTGACGCCACGATGCGCCCCGTGGAGGCGGGCGTGCTTTCGGTCAATTCGGCCCCCTTCAAGTCGGGGCGCGTTCTTGATAAGATCCTGCGCCTCAGCTTCAAGAACGATGCCATGACCACGATCGCCCCCCTCACCCCCTTTGATAAAAAACAGAACGAGAACCGCCGCGATGCCCTGCTGTCGGCGTTTCACGGGGCGCTGGACGACGTGTTTCGCTCCTCGGTGCGCGGCTGGCGCGCGATCGTTGGCGAGTACGTTCTGGACAGCACCGATTTTCTCCTGCGGATCCTGCCCGAGATCGAGTTCATCACCCGCGGGGCTGAGCTCTGCCGCCGTCTCGGTGAGCGCGGCTACACCACCGTTTTTCCGACCGTCCTGCCGTTGGCCGATAAGGCCTTTACGGCGCGGGCGCTCTACAATCCCGACGTGGCCCTCCGCATCGACGGGCGTGTGGTGGAGAACGATCTCGCCTTTGACGAGCTGGCCCGCATCTACATTCTGACGGGCCCGAACCGCGGCGGTAAATCGGTGGTGACGTGCGCCCTCGGACAGGCGCAGGCCATGTTCCAGTTGGGCCTTCCCGTGGCCGCTGAGGAAGCGGCGATCAGCCCTGTGAGCGCCATCTTCACGCATTTTCCGACGGGGGCGGAGGACACACTGGACAAGGGGCGCCTCGGCGAGGAGTGCGCGCGCCTGCGCGAGATCTTCGATGCCGCCGATGCCGATGCCCTGGTGCTGCTTGACGAATCGCTCTCCTCGACGGGAGCTTATGAGGCCTCCTTCATTGCCGCCGAGATCCTTGCGGCCCTGGCCGCCCGTGGCGTGCGCGCCCTGTTCTCGACGCACCTGCACGAGCTTGGCGAGCACGTAGACGAGATCAACCGCCGCTCCCGTGAGGCGGGCGGTGTGGCCGTGGATACGCTGGTGGCAGGCATTGAGGAGGGACAGCGCTCCTTCCGCATTCACAGAAAGAAGCCCGACGGCAAGAGCTATGCGCGCGACATTGCCGAAAAGTACGGGCTTTCCTTTGAGGGGCTGAAGAAAAAATAATTTTTCCTCAATTTCTCCCATATATTATAGGAAAAAACGGGGCGCTCTCAAAAAAAAGAAAAAAGATTTCACAAAAACACTTGACATTAAAGAGCTGTATTTGTATAATATATGTATATAAGTATGCTTGGAGGCAAGGTGATCTTATGAAGGACCTATACACTTCCCCTGATTTCACGGTCATTTGTTTCAAAACCGAAGATAATATCACGCAGTCTCAGGATAATAATGTCAACATTGAGGATCTGATTGCAAACAGTTGACCGTAAAGAAAAAGCCGCAAAAGCGGCTTTTTCTTTTTTTAAAAGGCACGCGCCGTGCGGCGCGTGCCTTTTATATCTCATCGGCAAGGTTCCACACGGGAATCCCCCGATGCTCGGCCATGGCGACAGTGGTGCCCGTGCCGCTGGCACGGTCGGTGAGGTAGGCGATGCAAAGGTCGGCAGAGGCGACCAGGGCGCGGTTGCGCTCACGCATCACGCCGTCATAATACGCGGGGGACAGGGTATGCACCACGTCAGCAGCGGCCAGCATGGCCGCGTAGCGGCGGCGATCCCCCTCGGACCAGCGGCTATCCTGATCGCGGCACGGAAGAAGCAGAGTCAGCGTGATGTCGGGATACTCGCTATCGCGCAGAAGCGTAACGATCGCAGCGGCCAGCATATCAAAGCCAAGGGCGCCCCCCGCAAAAAAGCGGCGACAGCCCGCGGCGTAGGCGCGGCGCACGGCCGCCTCGGTGGCGGCGCGCAGGGCGGGATAGCTCTCGCGTGGCAGGCGGCGGTGGCCCGTAAAGCAGCAGGTGGTCATTGTGGGCTCCTTTCCCCCGATCTTCGTCCGATGATACACCTATTGTAGCCGATGACGGCCGCCTTGTCAAGGGGGGCGTGGCGCGCTTTTTTCCTTTTCGGGTGCAGGAGCGCGACCGCGGCAAAAAGAAACGCAAGGTAAAGAAGGGCGGAAAGGACCAGGCGGAGAACGAGGGCGCCCACGCCCTCCCCCGTCGGAAACAGACGGACGAGAGTGACGGCCGACATTACGGCAGAGAGCGGCAGAAGAACGCCGCAAAGGTAGGGAAAGCGAAAGGACAGCACCGAGGAGAGGCCCGCGATCGAGAGGCCAAAGTTGAAGACCTCGGCAATGAGGATCACCAGGGCATAGCCAACGGCGCCGAGGTAGGGGAGCAGCAGGACGACAAGCAGAATGCTGACAAGGGAATCGAGGATATTCACGCCCATGGCATAGACCTGACGGCCGAGCCCCTTGAGCATCACGTCGGTGACGTGATCGAGGTACATCACGGGAAGAAGCGGTGCCAGGAGAGAGAGATAGATCCCCGCCGAGGGATCGCCGTACACGGCACTGACAAGCGAGGTGGCATTGGCCGCCATGATCCCCCCGACACCGATACCAAACCAAAGGGCCAGCACGTAGGTGCGCTCGGCAAGGCGGCGGTTGCCCGCCCCGTCCCCCTTGGCGGCACCCTCGGCAAACTCGGGTACCAAAAGGCCCGCAAAGGCCGACAGCACGGCCATCGGATAGAGCGCCACGGGGAGGGCCATGCCCGAGAGCGTGCCGTAGGCGGCGATCGCCTCGTCACGCGAGGCACCGCCCTGCGAGAGGGCACGGGGGATCAGCATATGCTCGGCGCTCACAAGTCCCGAACGGACGTAGGAGGAGAGAGCGACAGGGAGGGTGATGTGCAAAAGCGCGCGGACGGGCGGCTTCCCGCGCTCGGCACGGCGGAGGCGGCGGACGTCGAACGCGTACAACGCACCGTGAAAAAGGGCCGAGAGGATCTCCGCCACAGCCGAGCCGCCCACAAGCGCCAGGCACGCATAGTCAAGGCCCGAGGGGAGAAGGGCGCCGAGGGCGAGGACGGTGAGGACGATGCGCACGCCCTGCTCGGCCATGGTGACGGCCGCCGAACGCGTGGGGCGACGAACGGCGGTAAAGTAGCCGTAAAAGACCGAGGAGAGCGCCACGGGCACAAGGGCGACCGAGAGGAGACGAAGCGCGGGCACGGTGCGCCCGTCGCCGAGAAGCGCCGTACCAAGCGCGGGAGCGGTCAAAAACAGCACCACAGAGCCAACGCTCCCAAAAAGGAGCGCGTAGCCGAGCGAGGCGCGGAGCGCCGCCCGCGCCCCCACCGCATCGCCGCGGCCAAGCGCCTCGGCCACAAGGCGGGTGACCGCCAGCTGTACGCCCGACGTGGCAAAGGTGACGGCAAAGGTATAAACGCTCATAATGAGGGAATAGAGTCCCATTCCCTCGGCCCCTACCTTGCCCGTGACGTAGGCCCCAAAGGCCACCGACACCGTGCGCATGATGAGGGCCGAGAGCGCAAGGACAGCCCCGTTACGGAAGAAGCGCACGGCTCGCTCGGACATAGACATACCCCCTTTTTTTACTATATTTATGCAAAAGGGAAAGCAATATGAGGCGGCGGGCTTGACAGGCGGTGGCCTTTCCGTTATAATAAGGGCATACGACACAATTCGGCGCCGCAAGGACGGCGCAACTGCCGCTTGGCAGGGGTAAGGAAATGCGGGGAGGATCCGCAGCAACAGCCATTGCCGTGATCGCCGTGGGATAGGGCGTCAGCCGGAATGCTTACCGTCTTGTGCAGGGAAATCGCTC
>JAFVYX010000250.1 GCA_017500625.1 Clostridia bacterium
GTGGGTATGGCTCAGTTGGTTAGAGCGCCAGGTTGTGGCCCTGGAGGTCATGGGTTCGATTCCCATTACTCACCCCAAAGATCCCCGTCCTCGGACGGGGATTTTCCTTATAAACCCGAAAGGAGACAGGACGATGAAAAAGCTGACCCTGGTGATCAACGGCCGCGGCGGCGTCGGTAAGGATACCCTCTGTGAGGTGGCCGCCACGCGCTACCGCGTGAGGAACGTCTCGTCCATCACCCCCATCAAGGAGCTGGCGGCCGCGTGCGGCTGGCAGGGGGAAAAGACCGACCGTGCGCGGCGCTTCCTTGCCGACCTCAAGGCCCTCACCGCCGCGTATAACGATTATCCCACCGCGTGGGTGACCGCGCGCTACCGCGAGTTCCTCGCGAGCGACGAGGAGATCCTCTTCGTCCATATCCGCGAGGCCGCCGAGATCCGGAAGTTCGTCGATGCCACGGGCGGCGATGCCCGCACCCTTCTTGTCCGCGCCGAGGGCCGCCTCGGGGCGCACACCTACGGCAACGCCTCGGACGATGAGGTGGAGGCCTACGGTTACGATTACTATTTCGGAAACGACGGCACAAGGGAAGAGGCCGCCGCAAGCTTTCTCGAATTTCTTGACGGGGTGCTGGCCACCCTTTGATCGGGCGGTATTTTGGGGCGCTATTTAGGCGTTATTCCCCGGGGCGCACGGATTTAGAGCAGAAATCGTCGTTCTCGCTCCGAAGGCGTACAAGGGTACGTCGAGAGGGCGAGAACGGCGATAGCAAACAAAATATGATCGGTTGGAAGAAAAACGGAGTTTTTCAACCGCGAGTTCAAAAGCAGAATACGAAGATGTAAAAAAGGAGCACTCGGTAGAACCGCGTGTTCCTTTTTTGTTTGCGGTTAGCCAAAATGGACTCGAACCTATAAGGTTTTCATCGGCAGATATTCCGATCTGCTTCGGCAAAAGTGCTGGCAATATCCACATATAGCGGCACACTTTTGTCCTCGCATCTCGTAAATATCTGCTCGATGAAAACTGCGTAGCACCCTTCGGCGAATAGATTTTCTTTGGATTTTGACGGGGCGAGGAGCCGACAAGCGTGGGCTTTTCAAGACGAGCCACGGCGAAAGACATGAAAATCTATCGCCGAGGGCTTATCGCTTCGAGCCCATTTTGGCTACGCCTAAATACGCAGCCCCTTAGAGTAAAATACAAACAAGCCCGCTGCTGCCCTCGTTGATGATCCTGCCAAGCGTCTCGCCAAGGCGCTGTCTGGCCGAGGCGGGCATGTGCGAAAGCTTTTGGTGCAGGCCCTCGTTCACCAGCTCGTAAAGCGGCTTGCCGAACATATTGGAGCTCCAGATGCCCTGGGGGTCCTCCTCGAATTCATGGAGCAGGTAGCGGCACAGCTCCTCGGACTGCTGCTCGGTCCCCACAATGGGGCTGAGCTCGGTCTCGATGTCGGCACGGATCATGTGGATCGAGGGGGCCGAGGCCTTCAGCTTCACGCCGTAGCCGCCCGATTGCTTCACGATCTCGGGCTCCTCAAGGCGCAGGTCGGAAAGCGACGGCAGAACGATGCCGTAGCCCGCCTCGTTCGCCTCGCGCAGGGCGTCCGCCACCTTCTCGTAGGCGCGGGCGTCCTCGGACAGACGGCAAAAGAGGCGGAAAAGCTCGCCCTCGCTCGCGATCTCCCGTCCCGAAAGCTCGGAAAGCGTCGAAAGGTATAACCCCTCGTCGAGCGCAAGCGCGATCTCGGCACTGCCGTCGCCCGCCCGCATCTCGCACGGCGTGGCCGATGCCACGGGGCCGTCCGCCCCCTCCGAGAGCGCGGCACGAATGTCGCCGTACCGTGTGATCGCCGCACAACGCCCGTCAACGTAGGCGCGGAGCGCCTTGCGGAGTGGGTGATCGCAGGGCAGGGCGGCACACCACGGCGGCAGACGGAAGGTGAGCTCGGTCACGGGGAAGGCCCCCAGCACCAGCTCTAAAATGTGAGAGATGTCGTCACCGTTCAGCTCGGTGCAGTTGACAAGCGCCACGGGGGCGCGGTATTTCTTCTCAAGCTCATAAGCGAGTGAGATCGCCTCCTCGCTCCCGGGGTGACGGGAATTTAAGACGATCGCAAAGGGCTTGCCGAGCGCGCTGAGCTCGCTCGCCACGCGCTCCTCGGCGGGCAGATACGCCGTGCGCGGCAGCTCGCCGATCGTGCCGTCGGTCGTCACAAGGATCCCGATCGTCGAGTGATCGCGGATCACGCGCTCGGTGCCCATCTCGGCGGCCTCGGCAAAGGGCATCGCCTCCTCCGACCACGGGGTATGCACCATGCGCGGTGCGCCGTCCTCGAGATCGCCGAGGGCGCCCTCCACGCCGTAGCCCACACAGTCGATCATACGGACCGAGAGCGCCGTGTCGCCGCCCACCGTAATGCGGACGGCCTCCTCGGGCACAAACTTCGGCTCGGTGGTCATCACCGTCCGTCCCGAGCCCGATTGCGGCAGTTCGTCCGTGGCGCGCTCGCGGGCCTCGGCCGAGGCGATGCTCGGAATGACCGAGGTCTCCATAAACCTCTTGATGAAGGTGGATTTGCCCGTACGCACAGGCCCGACGACGCCGATATAGATGTCGCCGCCCGTCCGTTTTGCAATGTCCCGATAGATGCTTGTGCTTGCCATTCTTTCTCCTCCCAATTTCGCGGCAGTCTTGCTACAACCTTATGAGAGGGGGGGAGAAAATATGCACGACCGTAAAAAAACGCGCCGTTCCTCTGCGGCTACGGCCTTCCGCCTTGCGCTTTCCGCCGACGGTCATCCTGAGCGCAGTCAAGATCCGAGCAGAGCGAGGATCCCCGCAGCCCTACGGCTCCCCCCGTGGGGGAGCTGGCGCGGAACGCGACTGAGAGGGGTCTCCCGTCACCGCGCCTCGCGCGGTGTATATCATCCGCCCACAGGCGGTATATCATCACGCGTCAGCGTGTATATCATCAAGGGCGCCCCGCCCTTGTATCTCATCACGCCCCCTCCGCGCCGCACTCTCCCCCGCAGGGCTTTCGGTGCGAGAACAGCGCGCCGTAGGTTAACTCTTACAAAACGGCGGCGCTATCTTCGTTCAAAGTGCATAGAAGATTTTTGGCGCATCGGCGGGCGCGCGGATATTTATATATTTTATTGAAACAAATCGCCAAAAACAAGCCGAGAATACTTGACTTTTTTGAAAAGACTTGATAAAATTAAGATACGATGGGTCAGTGGCTATACCCATTCTGTCTACGTTTTCTTTTTGCACAGCAAATGAAGAAATAAATTTTTTCACGAAGGAGAAAACCTTATGAAAAAGCGTATCCTGTCCATGCTGCTTCTCGTAGCCATGGTGGTCACCGCGCTCCCCCTGTTTGCGCTGACCGTCCTTGCCACGGGAACCCAGGCAGAGGAACCCACCTTCACGGAGGACGACTACAACGGTCTTTACGTCGAGGACGGTCTCTTCTTTGCCGCAGACTTCTTTAACACTAAGGCGAACGCCGCCTCTCTTTCCGATTACATCTGGAAAAAGACCGGCAGCCCCTCGCTGTCCGCGGGTAAGGCCACGGCCCCCGCGAACGGCAAGCTCACGCTGGATACTGACGTTCTGACCGTCAAGCCCGCGGGCACGATGGCCGCGACCGACTACGATCTGACGATCGAGCACGTTCTGGACGTTCAGTCGCTGTCCTCGAACCAGAGGACCTTCTACCTCCGCGGTGGGTATCTGATCGCCTGGAACACCAACGGTCTTGCCGCCGCCACCGAGGATAAGGGCGCCACGTTCGCCTTTGCGAGCTATTCCTCCTCGGCCACGTCTCCCTCCTCTTGGAGCAACGGCAACGGCTGGACGCAGTTCACCTACTCCGGCTTTACCAGAAACTTTGTTCCGAACGGTACCACCTTTGCCTTCCGCAAGGGCGCCAGCACCGTGTCGTATTCGATGCACTTTGCCGATAACGTCGACCTTTCGCTCGATAAGGTGAATGCCCTGAAGGCCGCGACCGCTGCCGGCACCCGCCTGCCCACCTTCGCGATGTACAACGCGGGCGGCACGGGCTTTGTGATGGACGTTCACGATGCGCCCTTCTATGCCGACACCTCCTGCCTCATCGGCTACCGTCTCAGCCGCCAGAAGAGCGGCAACAGCTACGAGTGGCTCGATGAGAACTTTGAGCCCTACACGGGCATCACGACGGAGATCCTTAAGGGCCTGACCAAGGAAAACTGCACGTATAAGCTGTACGCCACCAAGGAGGAGGCCAACGAGGCCATGGCCGCCGCCCA
>JAFVYX010000251.1 GCA_017500625.1 Clostridia bacterium
CTCAACACGCGCAACGTCGTTAACGGCGGTACGGTGCAGGTAGCAGTTGGGGAGCAGCTCCTGATTCAGCTTGATCAGCTCGCCGCTGGCGCACGCCTCCGCGCGCAGGGCCTCGGCCTGCTCCTCGGTCCCGTCGATCCAAACGATCTTATCGGGCTGAGTCATCGCGGCCATTTCTTCGATCCACTGATTGACATACTTGTTGGTGGTCATGCTTCTTTCTCCTTGTATTGGTATTGAAATTGTAATAAAACTTCTTCGTATATAATTATATCATATGCCTTTCGCTTTTGCAAGACAAAGGTGTGTATTTTTTCTTAATTTTCAATATATTGTTGGCCGGTACGAAAAAAAATTGCAGAGGCGGCCAAATGCAAAGAAAAAGCCCGCAACGCCACCTTATTTTCTCCTTATTTGGTAGTATTTGTCTAATACTTACAAAATTTCCAACGAATTTTCGTCGTTTTTTCGGCGATTCGGGTGTTGAAGTCGGTGGAAATATGTGGTAAAATAGGTATAACCACAAATTACCAATTAAGGAGAAAAAACCATGGACGTAACACGCAAGATACTCATTGCCGATGAAAGCGCCGATCAGAGGCGCGCCCTCCGCGAAAACCTGCAAAAGGCGGGATACCGCAACATTGAGGAAGCCGTCAACGGCGAGGACGCCCTCATCAAGATCGACCGTCTCCGCCCCGACGTCGTCATCGTTGATCTCTGGCTTTCCAAGATCGACGGGATCGGTGTGATCCGCAACGCCAAGGGACTGCGGCACGCCTCCTCCTCTGCTCCGATCTTCATTTTGGTATCTCTCATCTCCAACCAAAACATTTTTGTTGAGGCCACGGCCGCGGGTGCCGATTACTGCATTCTGAAGCCCTACGACTGCAAGGCACTCATCACCGAGATCGAGACGATCGCCGCGCGACGACTGTCGCCTCAGAAGGCAACAGCAGCCAAGCCGAACGACCACGAAATCGAAACACAGGTGACAAGGATCATTCACGAGATCGGCATTCCCGCGCATATTAAGGGCTATCAGTATCTGCGCACAGCAATCATTATGACGATCAACGATAACGAGATTATCAATTCTGTCACCAAGGTGCTGTATCCCTCGGTCGCCAAGCGCTACCAAACGACCACCAGCCGCGTGGAGCGTGCGATACGCCACGCCATTGAGGTAGCGTGGGACCGCGGCGATATTGACACCCTGAATTCCTATTTTGGTTACACCATTCAAAACAACAGAGGCAAGCCCACCAATTCCGAGTTTATTGCCATGATCGCCGATAATATGCGCCTCAAATACAAGTTGTATTAATCCTTGTTTAAAAGGGATTCCGGCACTCGTAATGCAATAAGCACCTCAAAAATACAAATGATTTCGGACAAAATCGCTTAATAGAAAAAGAACCCTCAAGCCGATCCTTGAGGGTTGCAATACTGCTATATGAAAGTTATGCCAATTTTTTTAGGAGTTTACCGATTACACCGTTATTGGCATATCGGAGATAGATTGCTTCCTGATATGTAAAAGGATTTTTGCAAGACACAAACCACAGGAGGGTAAAGACTTCAGGTGCCGTCAGGGTATCAAGCAAATTACTACTCACGATCTGTATGATACCGTCATACAGACTTCCTTCCAGATCAAACTTCCGCACAATCTCTTTTATGATTTCGGTAGGCGTTACGTCCGTATCTATGCTCTCGGACACCGAAGCCATATCGTTTAGAAACTCGGTCATTACGGTGTCTGAAGCGCTATGCTCGTTTTCAAAGATAAAGTACTGCAAATATTTTTCGCTTGTAATTGTTTTGAAATCCACGGATATCACCTCCTTTCCTATGCTCTATTATATCAAAAATGGGGGCCGAAAGTAAAGGAAAAATTCAAGAAAATCATTTTTTGAGCATAAAATACAAGTTTTACTAAAAAACCAAAAAGGACGACCCCCCTTTCGTTCCTTTTACTTTACGGGAGAAAATCCCGCTCCGTCACCCCGAAGCACCACCGTCCGTCCCGTCAAGATCGGTCCTGAGCACGGTGGCATCATTAAAAGAAAAGCCCCCAAAGGGGGCTTTTTATTTGATCTTGTAAAACTCCTTGCCGTTTCCGCACAAGGTGATATCGCCGTTCTTATCGGTGCGGAAGACGGCGACTCTCGCATTGCGAAGGCGAAGAAGCGTCTCCGCGTGAGGGTGACCGTAAGCATTGCCCTCACCGCAGGAAATCACGGCATAGCGAGGTGCGACCGCAGCCAAAAACTCCTCGGACAGCGAGGTGGCGGCGCCGTGGTGCCCCACCTTAATAAGCGTAGAGGCCAAAGCATCGGCGCTATAGCTTTCCAGGATCTCGGCTTCGGCAAGGGCGGTGGCATCGCCCGTCAACATCAGAGACAGCTCGTCAAACACCACGCGCATCACAATGCTGCGGTCGTTGAGATCCTCATAGACCTGTCGCTTGGGAGACAGGAGAGTGAAAGAAAGGTCACCGTAGGTAAATGAACGCCCCTCATATCCCTCGATAACGCGAGTGTCGCTCGCCTCCAGAACGTTCAGAAGCTCATCAAAGACCTTGCCCTCAAGGATCGCAAAGGGCATAAGGCAATCATCGACCTCAAAGGCCTCGAGAACCGCCGCCGCTCCCCCGATATGGTCGGTATGCGGGTGGGTCAGCACGAGGCAGTCGATCGACGTAACGCCCTGCCTTTGCAGAACCGAAAGAACGTGATCGGTCACACGCTCCTCGGCCTCACCCGTATCCACAAGGACGGTGGCCTCGGCTGTGCGGATCAGAATACAGTCGCCTTCACCGACGTCAATGAACTGAACGCGGATCTCCCCTGCCGCAGGCGCCGTTTCACGCTCTTTGCAAGCGGATAGCGAGAAAAGCAGGGAGAGGACAAGAAGCGCGAGAAAAAGGCGGCGCTTCACGTTACGAAAGATCGCGGCGACCGAGAAGCGCGCGGTTGAGTGTCACCTCATCGGTATATTCGAGGTTACCGCCCACAGGAACACCGTACGCCAGACGCGTCACCTTAACGTCATAGGACGAAAGCACGCGCACAAGGTACATTGCCGTTGCCTCCCCCTCCACGTCGGGATCGGTGGCCACGATGATCTCGCGGATCTCGCCCTCTGCCACCCGATCGATGAGGCCGCGGATACGGAGCACATCGGGCGTTACCCCGTGAACGGGAGACAGCGCACCGCCAAGAACGTGGTAAAGGCCGCGATACTCGCGGACACGCTCAAAGGCCAGAATATCGCGCGCGTTCTCGAGAACACAGACCGTGGTACGGTCCCGTTCGGGATCGGCACAGATCGGGCAGACGTCGCCCGTCGAAAAGTTGCCGCAGATACGGCAACTGCGAATGCTCCTTTTGGCATCGGTGATCGCCTCGGCAAAGGCCTCGGCCTCCTCGTCGGAGAACGAGAGCACGGAAAACGCCATACGTACGGCGCTTTTGCCTCCAATGCCCGGCAGACGGCGAAACTGCTCGATCAGCCGTTGCAGGGGCTCTGCATATTCCATCATATCAGAACAGCCCCGGCATACCGGGCATACCCGGCAGATTCATTCCGGCCGTGATCTTCTCCATTTCGGCCGCCGCCGACTCCTCCACGGTACGAATGGCCTGATTGATGCCGGCCACAAGAATGTCGGAGAGCGTTTCAATATCGTCGGGATCCACGATCTCGGGCTCGATCTCGAGCGCCGTGATCTCCTTTTTGCCGTTGATCGTGACAGTAACGGCACCACCGCCGGCGGAGACCGTGTACTCGGCCGCCTCAAGCTCGGCCTGCTTTTCCTGCATCTCGGCCTGCATCTTCTGGGCCTGCTTCAGCATATCGGCCATGCCGCCACCCTGGGGAATTCTGACTTTCATACGTATACTCCTTTACTCGGTATCCGCGAGGGCGCGTTCCAGCTCCCCGAGGATAGAATGATTTTTCTTAGCCGTCTCGGTCTGTATTTCGACCGAGGTGACGGGCACGCCCGAAACTCCCGTGGCGACCGCACGAACGGTGGCCAGAGACTCCTCCTTATTGAGAAGCGTAAGGAAAAAGGCGTTTCCGACGCGAACGACGAGATGTCCATCACCGGAAATCGCCGCGCGTGAGCCATTGAGGGGGGCGGCCATACTGGGCGCCTGACGACCGATCTCCTCGGTCACCTCACGCCACCCCGCAAAGGCGCGATAGGTCGGCTCCCCCGTCGGCGCCGCGGTGGGGGCCTCGGTCGGTGTCGGCTCCTTTTCCTCGGAGAGCGGGGCCTCGGGAAGGGACGTCTTAGAGGGCACGGCCTTTTTGGGAGTCGTCATCGGGGCGGCGCCGCTACGAAGGAGCGCCATACCGTTCTCAAGCTCGGCAATGCGGGCCAGAAGGCTCTCCTCGCCCGTAGAAAGGCGGGGCTCACAAAGGCGCGTCAAGGCCAGCTCGGCAATCGCGCGGCGCGAAGCACCCGCGCGCTGCATACGGCCATAGGCC
>JAFVYX010000252.1 GCA_017500625.1 Clostridia bacterium
CCGCAGAGCCGTTGACCGCGGGTGAGCTGGCCGCGCGGTGCTACCTGCATCCCAACCACTTCTCGCGTCTTTTCAAGGCCAGAACGGGGCAAACGCCCGCCCGTTACGTCCGTTACCGAAAAATGGAGCTGGCCAAGTCCTACCTTGAAAAAAGCGATCTCCCGATCAAGGAGATCATGGAGCGGATCGGAGAGACCGATCCCTTTGCCTTCTCCAAGCGCTTTAAGAGCTATTCGTCCTATTCGCCGCGCGATTACCGCCGCCTGTTCCGAAAAACACCTTGATAGAAAGGGCTTTTATGAATAACGCAAGCTTTGAAAAGGAATTTTATCTCCGCACCTCGGACTTTGACTGCCGCATGGAGCTTCAGCCCTCCGCCGTCCTCGACCTGTTTCAGGACGTGGCAGGGGAGCACGCCCGCGCGCTTGGCATCGGCCGTGAGGCCATGCTGGCCGAGAAGCTTCTCTGGGTGATCGTTCGTGCGCGCTATCGCGTCCACAAGACGCCCAAGCAGTTTGACCGTGTGCGAGTCAAGACCTGGCCTCTCCCTCCTCGCCGCAGCATTTTTCAGCGCGAGTATCGTCTCACAAGTGCTGAGGGGGAGACGCTCGTTACGGGGAGCTCAGAGTGGGTGGTGATCCACGCGGAGCGTCGCCGTCTGATGCCCGTCGGTGACGTGTATCCTCTCAAGGACGGCTTCCTTGAGGAGCATAATTTTCCCGACGGCTTTCCTCACCTTTCCGACTTTGACGGTGACGAGGCGCCCGAGCCGCGCTTCCCGCATTTCACCGACCGTGACGTCAACGGCCACGTCAACAATGTCAAGTACGCCAATTACGTGCTTGACGCTCTCGCTCCGCGCGAGGACGAGCGCATCTCCGAATTTATGATCGAATACCACCGCGAGGTGCGGAGCGACGCCCCCCTGCACCTTGCCGTGAAGCGCGATTGCGGCCTTGCCGACGTCAAGGGTATGAGCGAGGACGGGGAGCGTATGTTCACTGCCCGACTCGCCTTTCGCTGATCGTCGATCTCGGAGAGAGCGACGCGCCCCTCGCAACGCGAAGCAACGCAAAAGCAAAAAGCTCCCGCTCGGGAGCTTTTTGCTTTTTTGAAAATCTTACTTTACAAAATAGGCGCGTTCGATCGTGATGCTGAGGAGGGGCGCATCGTTGTAATTGGTGCGCGCCTCGGCAATGGCATCAACAACGTCCATGCCATCGACCACGCGGCCAAAGGCGGCGTAGTAGCCGTCAAGATGCGTGGCGTTCTCGGTCTCGTGAACGATGAAGAACTCGGAGGAGGCGCTGTCGTAGAAGTCGGCGCGCGCCATGGAGATCACGCCGCGCTCGTGCTTCAGGTCATTTTCAACGCCGTTGGCGGCAAACTCGCCGAGGATCTCGGGCGGATCGAGCTTGCCGAGGGGCGTGCGGCCGCCTTGGATCATAAAGCCCTCGATGATGCGGTGAAAGCCCGAGCCGTTGTAAAAGTCCTCGGCCACCAGCTTCTGGAAGTTGGCTACGGTAATGGGCGCCACGTCGGGATACAGCTCGATCACGATCGTTCCGTAAAGCTGAACGTCAATGGCTACGGTGGTCGTGACCTCATCGGTCTCCTCGTAGGAGCAGGAGGCAAGCGTTGGGATGGCAAGGAAGAGAAGGAGGGTGGCAAGAAGGAGAGAAAGCAGGCGGTGTTTCACGGTGGTCAC
>JAFVYX010000253.1 GCA_017500625.1 Clostridia bacterium
CCTCGACGGGAGTGTCCTCGGTCAAGGGTGTGAGGGACTCTGCGGCGGTGATATCCTCCTCCGCGACGGTGGCATCTTCCTCCGCGACAGCAATGGGCTCTGGCTCAAGAGGAGCGGCCTCGGGGGCAATGGGCTCCTCGGGAGCAGCGGAGAGAGCGACGGCAGAGGTGAGGGGAGACACGGTCTTCTCTTCCTCGGGGATCTCCCACGGCGGCAGACCGTCGTCGTCCTCCTCGGCAATGGGCTCGGCGGCGAGGGGGGCCTCCTCGGCGGGAAGCGACGAGATCACGGGAATCTCCTCCGTGATCTCCTCGGTAAGGGCCGTGGCGCGAAGACCGGCGTTTATGGCGGCCTTTTTTTCGGTTTCCTCCTCGGCCTGCTCGTAAACGTCCAGCGTTTCCCTGAGGCGCGTGAGCAAGTCGCGAATGTATTCGGGAGATTCTTCCCTTCGTTCCTCGCGGTCGTTCATTTCATTTTCGGACAAGGTGTTCCCTCCCTTCTTATTTCATATGGCGCTGCCGGGCGATCTCACAAAGCAGTACGGCGGCCGCGGCCGAGACGTTCATCGAATTGACCTTCCCATAGAGTGGGATCGAGGCCACAAAATCGCATTTTTCGCGGACAAGGCGCGAGATGCCAAAGCCCTCGCTCCCCATAACGAGCGCGGCCGCTCCGCGGTAATCCAGCTTCTCGTAGGACGTGCCGTTCATATCGGCGGCGTATACCCACACCCCGCGCTCACGTAGCGTGTCCAGCGTACAGGCGAGGTTGGTAACTCGAACGATCGGCAGGTGGGAGATCGCCCCTGCCGAGGCCTTGGCAACCACGGGGGTGATACCCGCCGAGCGGCGCTTTTGCAGGATCAGGCCGTGGGCACCGCAGCACTCGGCCGAGCGCAGGATCGCACCCAGGTTATGGGGATCCTCAATGCCGTCCAGGACCACAAGGAAGGGCGGCTCGCCGCGTTCCTCGGCGAGGGCGAAAACGTCATCAAGCTCGCGGTATTCCACCATGGCCGCGTTGGCGGCAATGCCCTGGTGACGGTCGTGACCGCAGAGCGTGTCCAGCTTGCGGCGGTCGACCTCCACAACGGGGATCGAGCGGCGGCGCGCCTCAGCGATCAGCGTGGTGATCGAGCCCTCACGGTCGCCCGCAGCCACAAAGATCTTGTCTATGTCACGTCCCGAAGCCAGAAGCTCGCGCACGGCATTGCGGCCGCCAACGGCGCTCACCTCACGCTCGGCATTTCTTTCCACCTCTGCGGCGTCCCCCTTTCCCTTGCGGAAATTGCTTCTCTCTCCCATGGCTTGTCCTTTCCTTAGTAAATTATACTTCTCTATATTACAGTATAGCATAGATCGTGAAAAATGTACAGTAGCTATCGGAATTTTCGTAAAAAAAACAGTGTCCTACGGACACTGTTTCCCTGCTTTTGAAAATGCGTGGCGGCGACAAGCGTGGGCTTTTCAAGACGAGCCACGGCGAAAGGCACGAAAATCTATCGCCGAGGGCGTATTGGTTCAAGCCCATTTGGGCTACGCTTTTCAAGACGAGCCACGTCGAAAGACACGAAAATCTATCGCCGAGGGCTTATTGGTTCGAGCCCATTTTGGCTACCCTTTGCCGTAAAAAAGAAAAGAACCCCCCCAAGGGGCTCTTTTCTTAGCTCAATACTGCTGTCTTCTCTTCGCAAAGCACTCGCTGCAGTACACAGCCTTGCCTTC
>JAFVYX010000254.1 GCA_017500625.1 Clostridia bacterium
ATCCCCGACCTCGGTAGCGGCGAGCCAGGGCGACTTGTTGGACGAGACGCGCACACGCACCAGCTTCGACTGGTGACGGGCGATCGTGTTGAAGGTCAGCGTCGGGCAGGTCTCGTCGGTGTCGAGGATCTTACCGTAGGGGACAAGACCGAGCTTGATGAGGGCCTGGAAGCCGTTGCAGACGCCGCACATCAGGCCGTCACGCTGGGCGAGAAGATCGCCGACCGCCTCACGGATCGCGGCGTTCTTGAAGAAGGCCATGATGAACTTGCCCGAGCCGTCCGGCTCGTCACCGCCCGAGAAGCCGCCGGGCACGAAGATCATCTGCGAGGCGGCGATGCGCGAGGCAAAGTCCTCAACGCTTCTTGCGATCGCCTCACGGGAGAGGTTGTTGATGACGAAGATATCGGCCTCAGCGCCCGCATCGCGCATCACCTTGGCGGTGTCATACTCGCAGTTGGTGCCGGGGAACACGGGAATGAGGACGCGCGGACGCGCACACTTGACGGCGGGAGCCACGCGGCTCTCGGCACGGTAGGCGTAGGCGGGGAGCGTCACAGCGGCCGCCTCGGCCACGGGGTAAACGCTCTCAAGGCGGCCCTCGTAAAGCGCGCCAAGCTCCGTGAGCGAGACGCTCTCACCGCCGCGGGTGATCGCGCCGTCCGCAGTCACGGTACCGACAAGGGTCGCGCCCTCCACGGGCGTGGCGCTTTCGATAAGGAAGGCACCGTAACGGTAGGCAAACAGGTCCTCAGTGGCGAGGGCCGCGTCATAGGCAAAGCCGAAGCCGTTGCCGATCGCCATTTTGTAGATGCCCTCGGCAATGCCGCCGTAGGTGGGCGTCCAGGCCGAGACCGCCTTGCCCTCACGGGCGAGGGCCGTCACGCGGTCAAAGAGCGCCATTTGCGACTCCGGCACGGGCAGGCCGTCCGCCGTGTAGTCGGGAGCGAGCAGATACACGCGGTTACCCGCGGCCTTCAGCTCGGGGGTGAGGACGTCACCCGTCTTGCCCGTGGTCACGGCAAAGGAGACGAGCGTCGGGGGCACGTCCAGCGACTCAAACGAGCCACTCATCGAGTCCTTGCCGCCGATCGCTCCGATGCCAAAATCGAGCTGAGCGCGGAAGGCGCCGAGCAGGGCGGCAAGGGGCTTGCCCCAACGGGCGGCATCGCGGCCGGGCTTTTCGAAGTATTCCTGGAAGGTGAGGTAAACGTCACGGAAGGAAGCGCCCGCCGCCACGAGGCGCGAGACGCTCTCAACGACCGCAAGGTAAGCGCCGTGATAGGGGCTCTTCTCGGTGACGTAGGGGTTATAGCCCCACGACATGAACGAGCAATCGTCGGTGTGACCGCGCTCGACCGAGATCTTGTGGATCATCGACTGAATGGGCGTTTTCTGGTGCTTGCCGCCGAAGGGCATCACCACGGTGCCCGCGCCGATCGTCGAGTCAAAGCGCTCGGAAAGACCGCGGTGCGAGCAAACGTTGAGGTCCGAGACCAGCGCACGGTAGCCCGCCGAGAAATCGGTGACGGGGGCGCGGCGGTAGTCGGCGGGGGCGGTGGGCGCGATCGAGACGTGCTTCTCGGCGCCGTTCGAGTTCAGAAATTCACGCGAAAGGTCAACGATCGTCTTGCCGTTCCAGCGCATACGGAGGCGCGGCTCGGCGGTCACGTGAGCGACCACGGTCGCCTCGAGGTTCTCCCGCGCGGCGGCGGCGAGGAAGCGCGGGACGTCCGCGGCCTCCACGACCACGGCCATTCTCTCCTGCGATTCGCTGATCGCCAGCTCGGTGCCGTCAAGACCGTCGTACTTCTTCGGCACGGCGTTGAGGTCGATCGAAAGACCGTCGGCCAGCTCACCGACCGCAACCGAAACGCCGCCCGCACCGAAGTCGTTGCAGCGCTTGATCATACGGCAGGCCTCGGGGTCGCGGAAGAGACGCTGGAGCTTGCGCTCCTCGGGCGCGTTGCCCTTCTGCACCTCGGCGCCGCAGGTCTCGAGCGAGGAGAGAGTGTGCTTCTTGGAAGAGCCGGTGGCACCGCCGCAGCCGTCACGGCCGGTGCGGCCGCCGAGAAGAATGACGGCATCGCCGTCCTCGGGGCATTCGCGGCGCACGTTGGCGGCAGGAGCGGCGGCAATGACGGCGCCGATCTCCATACGCTTGGCGGCGTAGCCGGGGTGATACAGCTCATCGACCATACCCGTGGCAAGGCCGATCTGGTTGCCGTAGGACGAGTAGCCCGCGGCGGCCGTCGAGACGATCTTGCGCTGGGGGAGCTTGCCCTCCATCGTCTCCTCAATGGGACGGGTGGGATCGGCCGCGCCCGTCACGCGCATCGCGGCGTAAACGTAGGAGCGCCCCGAGAGCGGATCGCGAATGGCACCGCCGATGCAGGTGGCGGCACCGCCGAACGGCTCGATCTCGGTGGGGTGGTTGTGCGTCTCGTTCTTAAAGAGAAGGAGCCACGGCTCGGTCACGCCGTCCACCGTGACGTCGATCTTCACGGTGCAGGCGTTGATCTCCTCGGATTCGTCGAGCTTATCGAGCTTGCCGTCCTTACGGAGCTGCTTGACGGCGAGCGTTGCGACGTCCATGAGATTCTTCGGCTTTTTGCGGCCCAGCCCCTCGCGGACGGCCAGGTAGTCGGCCCACGCGGCGGCCAGCGTCTTATCCTCGAAGGTAACGTCGTCGATCGTGGTGAGGAAGGTGGTGTGACGGCAATGGTCGGACCAGTAGGTGTCGATCATGCGGATCTCGGTGATCGTCGGGTCGCGGCCTTCTTCGTTCTTGAAATAGTCGCGGCAGAAGCGGACGTCATCCAGGTCCATGGCCAGGCCGTAGGTCGCGAGGAAGGCGGCAAGGCCGTCCTCGTCCAGCGCCGTAAAGCCCGTGAGCGTTTCGACCTCGGTGGGTATGTCGTACTGCGTCGCCAGCGTCTCGGGCTTATCGAGCGAGGCGCGACGCGCCTCGACGGGGTTGATGATGTACTTGGCGATGGCCGCAAGGTCGGCATCGGTCAGGGCGCCCTCAAGGAGATAGACGCGCGCCGTGCGAATGGTGGGACGCTCTACCTGAGCGAGGAGCTGAATGCACTGCGCGGCCGAGTCGGCGCGCTGGTCAAACTGGCCGGGCAGATACTCAACGGCCAGGACGTTGGCGGCGGCGGGACACTCGGTATAGACGAGGTCGAGCTGCGGCTCCGAAAAGACGGTGCCGACCGACTGGCGGAACACCTCCTCGGTGATGCCCTCCACGTCATAGCGGTTGAGAAGGCGCACGCCCGTAAGGCGCGAAATGCCGAGGAGACCCGTCAGCTCCGAAAAGAGGGCGCGGGCCTCGTTTTCCAGCCCCTCGCGCTTTTCTACAAAAATTCTGTAAACCATACTTTACTCCTCTATTGCCGCAAGGGCGCGTTTTCCGATGTCGTGACGGTAGAAGGCGCCCTCGAAGCCGATCTTCTCGGTGCGCGCGTACGCGGTGGCCAGCGCCTCACGGAGCGTGGGCGCCGTGGCGCAGACGCCAAGCACACGGCCGCCGCTGGTGACGAGGGTGCCGTCACGGTCGGCGGCGCCCGCCACAACGACGTGGTCGGCAAGGTCGGCGGGGATCTCAATGGGGTAGCCCTTGGCGTAGGCCGAGGGGTAGCCGCCCGAGGCCATGATGACGCAGGCCGCGGCGCCCTCCGAGAAGGTGACGGGGGTCTTGTCCAGCGTGCCGTTTGTGGTGGCCTGCATCACGGTCAGAAGGTCGCTTTCGAGAAGCGGCAGAACGACCTGCGTTTCGGGATCGCCGAAGCGGCAGTTGTACTCAATGACGCGAGGCCCCTTGGGGGTGAGCATCAGGCCAAAGTAGAGACAGCCCGTGAAGGGGCGCCCCTCGGCCTCCATGGCGCGGATCGTGGGGAGAAAGATCGTCTCCATGCACTCGGCGGCCACGGCCTCGGTGTAATAGGGGTTCGGGGCCACGGTGCCCATACCGCCCGTGTTCAGGCCGGTATCGCCGTCACCGGCGCGCTTGTGGTCCATCGAGGAGACCATCGGCACGAGCGTTTTACCGTCGGTAAAGGCCAGCACCGAGACCTCGGGCCCCGTGAGGAATTCCTCGATAACGATGCGGTCACCGCTCTTACCGAAGACGTGCTCCTCCATCATCTCGCGCACGGCGGCCTTGGCGGCCGCGCGCGTTTCGGCGATGATGACGCCCTTACCGAGCGCCAGGCCGTCCGCCTTGATGACGGTGGGAATGGGGGCGGTCTCAAGATAGGCAAGGGCCGCCTCGGCGGCATCGAACACCTCGTAGGAAGCGGTGGGAATGCCGTACTTTCTCATCAGATTCTTGGAAAAGACCTTGCTCCCCTCGATGATCGCCGCATTTTTGCGCGGGCCAAAGGCGGGGATCCCACGCTCGGCGAGGGCGTCAACGGCGCCCAGCACCAAGGGATCGTCGGGCGCGACCACAGCGTAATCGATGCCCTTCTCCACCGCAAACTCCACGATCGCGGGGATATCCTTGGCGCCGATGTCCACGCACACGGCATCGCGGGCGATGCCGCCGTTGCCGGGGAGCGCGTAAATGACCTCGACCGCGGGGTTTTCCTTCAGTTTTTTGATGATGGCGTGCTCACGGCCGCCACCGCCGACAACCAAAAGCTTCATACCGTCACCTCTCAATGGTGGAAGAGGCGCATGCCCGTGAAGGCCATGGTCATACCGTAGCCGTCGCACGAGGCAATGACAAGATCGTCACGGATCGAGCCGCCGGGCTCGGCAATGTAGCGCACGCCGCTCTTTTTGGCGCGCTCAATGTTATCGCTGAACGGGAAGAAGGCGTCCGAGCCGAGCGCCACGCCGTCGATCGTATCGAGGTAGGCGCGCTGCTCCTCCTTGGTGAAGGGGGCGGGACGGGTGGTGAAGTACTTCTGCCAGTTGCCCTCGGCGCACACGTCCTCCTCGTTCTGGTTGATGTAGCCGTCGATGACGTTGTCACGGTCGGGGCGGCCGAGCGTCGGAAGGAAGGGCAGGGAAAGCACCTTCTCGTGCTGGCGCAGGAACCAGGTGTCGGCCTTACCGCCCGCAAGGCGCGTGCAGTGGACGCGCGACTGCTGGCCGGCGCCAACGCCGATGGCCTGGCCGTCCACGGCGTAGCAGACCGAGTTCGACTGGGTGTATTTCAGGGTGATGAGCGCCACGATGAGGTCGCGGATCGCGCTCTCGGGCAGCTCCTTGTTCGCGGTAACGACGTTCGTGAGCAGCTCACGGTCGATCTTGAAGTTGTTGCGGCCCTGGCGGAAGGTGATGCCAAAGACCTGCTTCTCCTCGATCTCGGCGGGAACGTACTCGGGGTCGATCGCCACGATGTTGTAGTTGCCGTTCCGCTTCGAGCGCAGGATCTTTAGCGCCTCGGGCTCATA
>JAFVYX010000255.1 GCA_017500625.1 Clostridia bacterium
GTCGTCGGTGACGTCCACCAGGGGATCATAGATCCACTTGTAGAGCTGCAGGGAGGCGGACTTGCTGTAGCCGGTGCCCTGGGGTCCAGACCGACGATAGCAGAGGTCAGCGCATAGTTCAGGTGGGTCTTGCTGGGGGTCTTGGCCGCCGCGATCGAGAAGCTGAAGGAGACCGTCAAGGGGAACGATACCGAGGCGATCAAGGCCGACACCGAGGCCCTTGAGAAGGCCTTCTATCCTCTGGCCGAGCAGCTTTACAAGCAGGCCGGCGCCGCTGGCGCCGAGGGCGCTCCCGCCGACGACGGTGTTTACGACGCCGACTTCGAGGATAAGACCGACAAATAAGACGCTTTGCGGTCGGGCTGCGGCCCGACCGCAAAAATGCCGTTAGGGGCCACGGCCCCCAAGGAGATACTATGGCAGACAAACGCGACTACTACGAGGTACTGGGCGTTGCCAAGAGCGCCGATGACGCCGAGATCAAAAAGGCATACCGCTCGCTCGCCAAGCAGTACCACCCCGATATGCACCCCGGCGACGCCGAGGCCGAGGCCAAGTTCAAGGAGATCGGAGAGGCGTACGCCGTTCTCTCGGACCCCGAAAAGCGCCAGCAGTACGACCGCTTCGGTCATGTGGCGTTCGATCCCGCCGCAGGCGGGGGAGGCGGCTTTGGCGGCTTCTCGGATTTCGGCGGCTTCTCGGGCTTTGGCGACATCTTCTCCTCCTTCTTCGGCGGTGGGGGCGGTGGCGGCGCAACGCGCAACGGCCCCGAGGACGGCGACGACATTCTCCTCCGCCTCACGCTCACCTTCGAGGAAGCGGTGTTCGGGTGTAAACAAGACATTACCTACAACCACATTGAGGCCTGCTCTGCGTGTCACGGAACGGGGGCGGCGGCGGGAACCCACCCCGAGACCTGCGCGACCTGCCGCGGCACGGGCCAGGTGACGGTCCAGCAGCAGACGCCCTTCGGAGCGATCCGCTCGGCGCGTCCCTGCTCGGCCTGCGGCGGCCGCGGCAAGACCATCAAGGAGCCCTGCAAGGAATGCAACGGCCGCGCCTACGTCAAGGTCACGCGCAAGAAAACGGTCACGATCCCCGAGGGCATCGACAACGGCGAGCGTATCCGCCTGACGGGCGAGGGCGATGCCGGCCGCCGCGGCGGGCTTCCCGGCGACCTCTACATCGAGATGCGCGTCAAGCCCCACGCCTTCTTCAAGCGTGACGGCCGCGACCTCTTTTGTGAGATCCCCGTCACCTTTGCCGAGGCCGCTCTCGGCGCCGAGATCGACGTTCCCCTGCCCGACGGCACGACCGCCAAGCACGAGATCCCCGAGGGCACGCAGACGGGCACCGCCTTTACCCTGCGCGGCAAGGGCGTGAAGGAGCTGCGCTCCCAGCGGCACGGCAATCTTGTCTTCACCGTCACGGTCGAGGTGCCGAAGGGGCTTACCCAGAAGCAGAAGGACCTGCTCACGGCCTTTGCCGAGAGCTGCGGCGAGAAGAACAACGAGAAAAAGTCCTCGTTCTTCAAAAAGATCTTTAAGTGAGAAAAGGGCAGAGAAGCACGCGCTTCTCTGCCCTTTTTGCTTGCCCCGCGCCTTGCGTTTTTCCCTCTCCGTCGCGTACCGCCCGCCCCCCCGAGAGCCGAGCTTGCCTTTTGCCTCCATTCGTCTAATATCGGCCTCGCCCTTGGGGAGAGGTGGCGGCGTAGCCGACGGAGAGGGGATCTGCCCCTGCGCTCCTCTGCCGCCGTCCGCCATGCGAAAACGTTTTCTCTTTTGCGGTGCGCTTCCCTTTTTTGGGGATGTAGGGGAACTTTCGCCTTTCTTCTCCCTTGACGATTGACAAGCCCCACGAGTTATGTTATACTATTACCGATAAATATTAAAGTAAGGAGATCCCCATGTTTTTTTCTAAGCTTGCTTCCTTCGATGAAGAGGTCTTTGCCGCCTCCGCGCGTGAGCTCCGCCGTCAGCAGGAGAACATTGAGCTGATCGCCTCCGAGAACATCGTCTCCGAGGCCGTGCTTCTGGCCGCGGGTGGCGTCCTCACCAACAAATACGCCGAGGGCTATCCCGGCAAGCGCTATTACGGCGGCTGTGTGTACGTCGACGAGGTCGAGGAGATCGCCCGCAAGCGCGCCTGCGCCCTCTTTGGCGCCGAGCACGCCAACGTTCAGCCCCACAGCGGCGCCAACGCCAACCTTGCCGTCTTCTTTGCCCTCCTGAAGCCGGGCGACACGGTTCTTTCCATGAACCTCTCCGAGGGTGGCCACCTCTCGCACGGCTCGCCCGTCAACATCTCGGGTAGCTACTTCAACATCGTGCCCTACGGCGTGGATCCCGTTACCCACCGCATCGATTACGATGAGGTCCTGCGCCTGGCCAAGGAGTACCGCCCGAAGCTCATTCTTGCGGGCGCCAGCGCCTATCCCCGCGTCATTGATTTTGCGAAATTCCGCGAGATCGCCGATGAGGTCGGCGCTTACCTGCTGGTCGATATGGCGCACATCGCGGGCCTTGTGGCCGCGGGCGTTCACCCCTCGCCTGTGCCGTATGCGGACGTTGTCACCACCACCACGCACAAGACGCTCCGCGGTCCGCGCGGCGGTCTGATCCTCTGCCGCGAGGAGTACGCCAAGGCCATCGACAAGGCGATCTTCCCCGGCACGCAGGGCGGCCCCCTTATGCACATCATCTCGGCCAAGGCCGTGGCGCTTGGCGAGGCAATGACCGAGGACTTCCGTGCCTACGGCCGCCGTGTGGTGGAAAACGCCGCCGTCCTGGCCAACGAGCTGACGTCGCGCGGCTTCTCGCTCGTTTCGGGCGGTACGGACAACCACCTCATGCTCCTCGACCTCAGAAACAGCGAGCTGACGGGCAAGGAGCTGGAGGCCCGCCTTGATGAGGTCCACATCACCGCCAACAAGAACACCGTGCCCGGTGAGCCCCGCAGCCCGTTTGTGACCAGCGGCGTCCGCATCGGCACGCCCGCCGTCACCACCCGCGGCTTCGGCCCCGAGGAGATGAAGAAGGTCGCCTCCTTCATCGAGCGCGCCGCCACCGCCGACGAGGCCTCTCGCAAGGCCCTCACCGACGAGGTGCCGGACCTCTGCGCGAAGTTCCCGATCTACAAGGATTAATATGAATAAAAAAGCGCGGCACCGCCGCGCTTTTTTCTATTTTCCACCGCTGCCGACGAGGGGCCGCTTGTCCGCGGCCGCCCCTGTGCTCCACGGTGCGGCCGCCCAAGAGCGCCGCGCCCCGCGCCGATGCTTTTTTAAAATTATTCCGTCTTGCGCTTGACAAGGCGGGGGCGGTGTGCTATAATATTGTGGCGCACAAGGCGCGGCACTCTCGGAGGGCAACGGGTGGAACACCCGACCTCCTGAATAATTTCATAAGCATCGGGGCGTGGCTCAGTTTGGTAGAGCGCTTGGTTCGGGACTCAATCACCGTTCTCGGCGTAGAATTTTCGAGAAGAGCCGAAAAC
>JAFVYX010000256.1 GCA_017500625.1 Clostridia bacterium
GAACACAAGGCGGATATCCCGGCGCTTGCGGGCATCGACCGACCGACGGTAGATCGAGAGGGTGGCCTCCTTAGGGAGAGCGCCAAGACGGCAAAGACGCGTGCGGACGAGCGACGTGACCTCCTCGGGGGAGGTGTCCGGCCCGACCGAGATGCCGCTGTAAAGAAAGGTCATAGGGTATCGGAGAGGGCAAGGGAGACTGCGGCCGATACGGGCTCGGTCTCACGGAGGCCGTCAGGATCGTTCACGTACATCGTGCCACACCAGATGATCACAGCGAGAAGCAGGCACACGAGGTAAAGCCAGGGGTGGAAGCGCAGAAAAAAGCGGCGCAGCTTGCGTTTCATTTTCATTCTTCGGTCTCCTCCTTCTTGGAAGAAATGCTGCCGTGAGTGCTGAGAAGGATCTCGGACAGACGGAGCTTGAGCGTTTGCGAGGTGAAGTCGCGCGTCAGTGTACGGTTATAGGCAAGAGAGATCGTGCCCGTTTCCTCGGACACCACGATGATGACGGCATCGCACGACTCGCTCATACCGAGCGCCGCGCGGTGGCGCGTGCCGAGGTTGGGGTCCACGTCCTGGCGGCGCGTGAGCGGAAGCAGACAGCCCGCGGCGCACACACGCATGTTGCGAACGACCACAGCGCCGTCATGCAAGGGCGAATTCGGGAAGAACACGCTCTTCAGTATGTAGGGCGTGAGCTTGGAATCAACGTCCACGCCCGAGCGAATGATGTCGCCGAGCTTGGTCGAGCGCTCAATGACGATGAGGGCCCCCGTCTTGGTGCGCGCCATATCGGTGGCCGCCTCGCAAATGGCGTTGATGCCCTCCACCGTGGCCTCATTGCGCGTATCCGCCGAAAAATTCTTGAAGTTCTTGAGTGGCTCACCGCCGAGCTTTTCCAGCGCATCGCGAAGCTCGGGCTGAAAGATGAGGACCAGCACGAGGATCCCCGCCTCGGAAATAAGCTCAAGGAGCGTACCCACAGCGTAAAAATTGAGGGTGCGGGAAAGGAGCAGCGCGACAAGCCAGATCGCCAGTCCCATCAAAAGCTTGCCCGCGCGGCGGTCCCACAGAAAACGAACGGCCACGTAAAGGATCAGCGAAAGGATCAGAACGTCTAAAACCGCGCGTACAATATCCAGCGCTCCCATAGACGAAAGCTGGCGGCCGAGGAAGGAAAACAAGCTGCGGAACAGCCCACCGTCCGCCGGCGCGGCCACAAGAAAGAAATTCATACGGCTCCATTCCCCCACGCCGCCTGGGCGGCACGGGCAAAAAGTGTAATAATGATACAGTTTATTATAACACATATTATTAGCGTGCGCAAGAGAAAAAGAGCATCTTGCCCCCGTCTTTCCGCGATTTTTTTGTTTTTTCTCTTGACATGTGCCCGCTTTTTTGTTATAATTGTCTCAAATGAGACATAAGGAGACGCCCATGACCGAAAAAGCCGCCTTTTGGAGCTGCATACTCGTCCGCGGTCTTTCCGAGGAGGAGAAGGGGGAGGCCTTGCGCGCCGCCACGCCGCGCGCCGTACGCTTTGCGGCGGGAGAGACCGTGGTGACGGCCGGAGACACCTTTGCCTCCGTGGGCCTTGTAGCCGAGGGAACACTGACCGTAACGCGGGCGGGCGAGCACCGCCGCGTGATCCATAAGCGCCTCGGGGAGACCGAGCTGTTCGGCGTTTCCTCGCTGTTTGGCGGTAACGCCCCCTTCCCCACCACCA
>JAFVYX010000257.1 GCA_017500625.1 Clostridia bacterium
CACCAAGGCCTGCCGCGGCCCCCGCGCCAAGCATGCTAAGCAGCACGGCGCCCCCCTGCTTGACGGGCACCAGCTCGTTCTTCCACTCCAGCTTCGGAAAGAGAAGGTTCATAAGGAGCCCGAAAAGCGAGGCAAGGGAAAGGTAGGCCAACAGCCCAAGGAGGGCCGCCAGAACATCAAGCACGGGGAGCGAGAGCGCCACCGCGTAAAGGATGAGCGCGACAACGGCCGTGGGGAGCGTGGGGACGAGGTGGTAGAGTGCCTTGGAGAGAAGCACGGTGCGCGTGGGAACGGGCGAGGTCCGCACGACCCAAAGCGAGCGCCCCTCGAGCGACACGGTGCAGGCCGAAAACAGAACGGTGGAAAGGCAAAGCGTGGTAACGACCACCGCGGCGGGGGCAAGGAGAGGCAGAAGGAAGGGGGCCTCCTCAAAAAGAGGCGCAAGGGACGAGCGGTTGACAAGCAAGAGGATCGGGGGGACGAGCGCAAGCACAAGGCCAAGCCCCGCGTTCATCATGTACCCCGCCGACGAGGCAAGGTGGGAAAGCTCCCGCACCGTAAGGGCAACGAGAGGCGAGCGGCTGGCACGCTTTTTCTCCTCACGGTACACGGCACGAGCGACCGCGGGGCGTGCAAGGACGGTCGTGCGGAAGGTACGCACGAGCCAAAGGAAGACAAGGGCCGAGACACCGACCGAAAGCGCCAGGACGGCAAGCAGGGCAAGGGGCGCGCCGACCATGGCACGGCCGAGAAAGCGAAGCGGCGCGATGGCGTTGAGTGTGGCCGCAACCGAGGCAAAATCCAGCGTTTCGATGTCCTCGGCGAAGTACCCAAGGCCGAAGCAAAGGACAAAGTAGGCGCCGATGAGAAGAAGGGAAAGAAAAAGCGTGAGAAAGGTCTTACGCTTGAATTTCGCAACCAGGCGCGCCAGCACCCAGCCGAAAAGACAGGAAAGCGCCAGCGCCAGGGGCGGCAGGGCGAGAAGGACGAGCAGTGCCGAGAGGATACCGAGGAGGGTGACCCGCCCGACGAAGAGCCAAACGACCATCATCGGCAGGGCGATGAGCGCCTCCAGGATATAATTGACGGCAAGAAGGAGCAAAAGGCGTGAGATGAGGATAAGCCGCTCGGGGATCGGCATCGAGAGCAACAGCTCGTTATCGTTGGCCACGTAAAGCTGATTCTGCGTGAAGGCCACGCTCCCCACCACCATCAGAAGGAGGGAGGCGGTCCCCCCAAGGGCAAAATAGAGATGGTCCCCGCCCGCCTCGGCAAGACCGCCGCCAAGCGTTGCAAAGATAAGGACGAAAAAGCCGACAAGCGCCACGGCCACGTAAGCAAAGAGGAGAAGCAAAAGGAGGGTCATGATGAGCGAGCGCCGCCGCTTTTTGGGCGTGGTGGCCGCCGCAAAGAGCGAGGCAAAGCGCATTTTCAGGAGAGTTGCGAGCATGTCACTCCTCCTCGCCCGTGTCGGCAAGCTCAAGGAAGACCTCCTCAAGCGATTCGTTGCCGCGGACCTCGGCCATGGTGCCCTCGACAAGGAGGCGCCCCGCCTTGATGATGGCGACCTTATCGCACAGCTTTTCCGCCGTATCGAGAACGTGAGTCGAGAAGAAGATCGCGCCGCCCGCCGCGCAATGCTCGCGCATCATTTCCTTTAAGACGTGCGAGGCGCGCGGATCGAGCCCTACGAAGGGTTCGTCCATCAGGATAAGACGGGGCGAATGGAGGAAGGCGGCGATAATCGCCACCTTCTGCTTCATACCATGGGAAAAGGACGAGATGGGCTGGCCAAGGTCTTCCTTGATGCCAAGGCGCTCGGCAAGGGTCGCAATGCGCTCCTCGCGCTCGTCACCCATGCCGTAGATATCGGCCACAAAGCGGAGGTACTTGACGGCGCTCATAAACTCATAAAGGTCGGGCTGGTCGGGCAGATAGGACAGCATGCGCTTGCAGGCGAGGGGATCCTCCTTCATGGAGATGCCGCCGACCAGGATCTCCCCCTCGTCATAAGGGAGAATGCCCACCGCCGATTTCAGGGTGGTGGTCTTGCCGGCACCGTTGTGGCCGATGAAGCCGAAGATCTCGCCGGGGGCGATGCGGAGCGAGAGATCGGAAACGGCGAGACGATCGCCGTACCGCTTGGTCAAATTCTCAATACGTAACATGTTTTTCTCCTTTTGTAACGTTTTGTTTACCTAAAAAAGATCATGCCGAGAACGGCGGCCACCACAATGAGAAGGATGGGAGAGACGGGCTTTTTGCGGAGCCGACGGTAGACCTCCATAAAGACGATAAGGACCGCCGCCACGATGAGGGCGGGGAGAGAAAAGCTACCGAGCGAGGTGGGGAGCGCGGGGAAAATGAGCTCGGCGAGCATATAAAGGCCCGTCGCAACGATGATGCCCGTGACACACGGAACGATCGCCGCGAGGACGGCGCGCACGTGGGGGTCGTTGATGAAGCGGCGCAGGACCGTGGTGATGAGGATCATCACAAGGAAGGCGGGGAGCACGGTACCGAGGGTGCAGAGCGCCGAGCCAAGCACGCCGCCGAGGACACCGTGGCTTGCGCTGCCCATAGTGAAGCCGACGTAGGTGGCCATATTGACCATAATGGGGCCGGGGGTCGACTCGCTGACCGCGAGGAAATAGGAAAACTGCTCCTCAGAGAGCCAGGCGTTGGTCAGCACCGTCTCACGAATGATCGGGATCGCACCGTAGGCGCCGCCGAAGGTGAAGGCACCGATCTTCAGAAAGTTCAAAAACAGCGAGAGGAAGATCATTTCTTGTCCTCCCTTCCGTCACCGTCCGAGGGGGGTGTCCTTTTCGGCAGGTAGGAGAAGACAAGACCGAAAACGGCCGCGCCGAGGATCACGTACACCGTGGAAACGCCCAGGGAGAACACGTGGTTGACGAGCACAAGGAGGGCCGAGGCGATCAGAACGCCGAGCGTGACGGGGCGGCGGTCGGCCTTGCGGAGAAGCTTGACGCCCACGCGGAGAATGAGCAGCGAAACCGCCACGGCAATGCCGCGGAAGGCGGCGGCCACGAGGGCAATTTCAAGGAAGCGGTCAAAGAAGTTGGCGATGAGAAGAATGATGATAAAGGAGGGCAAGACCACACCGAGCGTCGTCATGATCGCCCCAAAAAGGCCGAGGCGGCGGTAACCGATGTGCGTGGCGCAGTTGATCGAGATGGGGCCGGGGGTCGACTCGGCAATGGCGAGCATATCCGCCATTTCCTCATGTGTCAACCAGCCGTTTTTGGTCACACACTCGTCCTCGATGAGTGAGATCATGGCGTAGCCGCCACCAAAGGTGAAGGCGCCGATCTTGAAAAACGTGAAGAACAACCGCCAAAGCTGCGAAAGCTTATTCATAGGATTTCCTTTCCTTCGTGGAGTATCGTTCCAAACTCTTTTATTTTATCACAGAGGGAGGAATTTTGCAAGCCCCCACGCCGATTTTCCGCCCCCGCGCCCCTCTCTCACCGAGGCAAGGTGAAAAATTTTGAAATTTTTTGTTACAGGACTTGCATAAACCCACAAAATGTGCTATGATTATTTCATTCCATAAGGCGGCATTCCGTCTATACAATAAAAAGGAGTAATTTCATTATGGCATTCAAGATCAAGGCCCTTGAGGAGCTCATGCAGACCGTTGAGCAGCGCAACCCCGGCGAGCCCGAATTTCATCAGGCCGTCCGTGAGGTGCTGGAGTCGCTTGAGCCCGTGATTGAGCAGAGCCCCGAGTATCTCGAGAGCGGCGTGCTCGCGATGATGGTCGAGCCCGAGCGCATCATTAAGTTCCGCGTTCCGTGGGTGGACGACAACGGCAACGTTCAGGTCAACCGCGGCTACCGTATCCAGTTCAACAGCGCGATCGGTCCTTACAAGGGCGGTCTCCGCTTCCACCCCTCGGTCAACGAGAGC
>JAFVYX010000258.1 GCA_017500625.1 Clostridia bacterium
CGCCAATACCAGCAAGAAGAAAATGCAGCAGGCAAAGCAGAAGGAGCAGGAAGCCGCTAAGGCTGCCGCCAAGCGGGAATACGATGCCAAGCGCGGCATCGTCACCGACGAGGAAGCAGAACCTTCCGTCATGTCCGGCATTCCCAGCCGTCCTTACTGCAAGGGTCGCGCCTATGACCCTGACCGCTACAAAAACAACACGGAGGAATAAAATGGAAAAGTCCATTGTTACTACCGGCAAGACCATTGACCTTGCCATTGAAGCCGCCCTGACCCAGCTGGGTCTGAGCCGTGACGATGTTTCCGTTATGGTTCTTGCCCAGGCAAAGCCCGGTTTTCTGGGCATCGGCGCTACCCCTGCCAAGGTGCAGGTGACCTACGAAGCCCCCGATCTGAAGCCCGAGGCGCCCAAGAGCGCTCTGGGTTCCGCATCCCGCAGTAAACCCAAGGCTGCTCCCGTGCAGAAACCTGCCGAGCCCAAGCCTCAGCCTAAGCCCGAGGCTCCCAAGGCAGAAGCCCCCAAAGCCCCCAAGCAGGAGAAGCCCCGTAAGGAGCCCCAGGAGCCTAAGGAACCCAAGGTCTATACCCCGGCCGAGCCCGGCAGCATTGAAGAGAAGATCGAGGTATTCCTGAAGGGTCTTCTGGAGCACATGGGCTCCCAGGCTGTTCCCCATGCCTGGAAGGGTGAGGACAACACCTACTATGTGGAGCTGACCGGCGAGGATCTGGGCTACCTGATCGGCCGCCGCGGTGACACACTGGATGCTCTGCAGTATCTCACCAGCTTGGTTGCTAACCGCGCCGGCGGTGCGTATCAGCGCATCTCCATCAACATTGGTAACTACCGCGAAAAGCGTGAAAAGACGCTCTCCGGTCTGGCGCGCAAGGCCGCGATCCAAGCGGCAAAAGGTGGCAAGAGCACTTCGCTTGAGCCAATGAATCCTTACGAGCGCCGTATCATTCATACGGCGGTGCAGAAGGTCGAGGGTGCCACCTCGTACAGCGTTGGCAGCGATCCGAACCGCCACGTGGTCATCGCGCCGTCTGACGATAACCCGGTGAAAAACCGTTCCAACCGTTCGCAGCGTCAGCGTGGTGAGCGTCGCGACGGCGGCCGCCCGAACCGCGGTGAGCGCCGTTCCGATGCGATGCCCGAGCGTCCGGTGCGCGAGGTGCGCAAGTTTGTGTCTCGCACCAATCCCGTCAACATTGCCGAGGATTATGCTCCACCGGAGCGCACCCAGTCCGAAACAGAAAAGTCCGCGACCCTCTACGGCCGTATCGACCTGTAAAAACCAACCGCCGAAGTCCGAAAATAGGGACTTCGGCGGTTTCTTTTTTTGATTGCTATGTATCCAGTGCCGCGGCGAGTACTGCAAATTGTTCCAAGGTCAGCTCCTCGGCACGGGCGGTGGGGGAGAGCCCCGCGACTTCCAGCGCCGTAAGCAGCGTCGCTTTGTCAAAGCCTGCGGAGACCAGCGAATTTGATAAGGTTTTTCGCCGCTGACCAAACGCCGCGCGGATCAGGCGGAACAGTAACGCCTCATTGTTTACCTCACACGGCGGCTCGCCGCGCAACGGCAAGCGGATGACGCTGCTGTCTACCTTCGGCGCCGGCATAAAGCTGCCGCGCGACACCTGAAACAGGATCTCTGCACCGGCATAATACTGTACCGCAAGCGTGACCGCACCGCACTCCCGTGTACCGGGTGCAGCGCACAGGCGTCGAGCCGCCTCCTTTTGCACCAAAACCGTGATACAGTGAAACGGTAAGCGGCTTTCCAGCAGACCCATCAAAATGGGGGAGGTGATGTAGTACGGCAGATTGGCGCACACCACCACCGGCAAATCGGCGGCGTGCTCGGCAAGCAGTGCCGCCACATCAAGTTTCAAAATATCCCCCGGCACGATCGTCACATTATCACAGTCGGCGAGCGTTTCCTCGAGTACGGGGAGCAGTCGCTGATCCAGCTCAACACTGATGACCTTTGCCGCCACGCGAGACAGCTCGCGCGTCAGCACACCGACACCGGGTCCGATCTCCAACACCGCAAACGAGCCGTCCGGCAGACCGGGGTGACACGCCTCGGCCATACGGGGGCAGACCGAAGGGTTGATAAGAAAATTTTGTCCGAGCGCTTTAGAAAACGAAAACCCGTGACGCGTCATCACATCGCGGATGACCGAAATATCCGTCAACTTCACGGCACTGCCTCCTTCCGGTGGAATGAGGGTATTATACCACGATTTTTCTTTCTCTGCAACACCCAACAAATTGTGACAAAAATTAGCCAGATTGTGAAAAAGTTCGTGGAAACTGTGAATCAATCGGTATAAAAAACGGCTTAACAGCAAGAGTTTTCCGACTTTTCCACCAAACTTTCCACATTTCAACAGTAGAAAATGTGAAAAACATGCTTTTTCAAAAAACGGTTGCGACGGGCGCAAAGTCGCTGTATAATAGGCGTATATCCCATAAAAAGGAACGAATTTGGTTATGAAATTTCTCGCAGGTGAGTATCAAGTCGCCGTGATCGGCGCAGGACACGCGGGCATCGAGGCCGCCTTGGCGGCAGCGAGGCTGGGGTGCTCTTCTGTTATATTCACCATTAACCTTGACGCGGTGGGGAATATGCCCTGCAATCCCTCGATCGGTGGCACGGCGAAAGGTCATCTGGTACGTGAGATCGACGCGCTCGGCGGCGAAATGGGCAAGGCGGCGGATGCCACCTTCTTGCAATCGCGGATGCTCAACCGCGGTAAAGGTCCGGCGGTGCACTCCCTGCGCGCGCAGATCGACC
>JAFVYX010000259.1 GCA_017500625.1 Clostridia bacterium
ATCAAAATTTGAAGTGCTTATTTCGGCTTACTTTTGAAAAAAATAGCGGCAAGGAAGCCGAAAACGAGTGCGGCGGCGGTGCCGCCGGCAGCGGCCGTAAGGGGACCGGTAAGCGCGCCCACAAGTCCGCGCTCGCTTACGGCCTCCTTCACACCTTCGGAAATGAGATAGCCAAAGCCCGTAAGCGGCACCGTAGCGCCCGCCCCCGCGAAATCCACCAGCGGCCCGTAGACACCGACCGCACCGAGCAAAACGCCAAAAACCACGTATCCCACAAGAATTCTTGCGGGTGTGAGTGCCGTTTTGTCGATCAAGACCTGTGCCACAACACAAAAAAGTCCGCCCACCGTGAATGCCCAAATATAGTTCATTGCCCCATGCCTCCTCTCACTTCCACCAGATGTGCAATGGCCGGAATGGCGTCCCCCTGCATTACGCTGGACGGGCTCATCATCGCTCCCGTTGCCATGAGCAGCATGCGGGAAAGCTCGCCCGTCAAGAGCTTGGGATAAAAATACGCCGCCATCACGGTAGCCGCACACCCACAGCCCGAGCCGCCCGCGTGCTTGTCCTGCGTCTCACGGGAATAAATAAGGCGACCGCAATCGTAATAACGATCGCGAATATCGTAGCCCCCCGCCATCATCAGATCACAAAGGATGGCGCCGCCCTCCCAGCCGAGATCCCCCGTCACAATGCAGTCATAATCCTGCGGCCGCGTTCCCGTCTCCGCAAAAAAGCGCACCAGCGTGTTTACCGCCGCAGGTGCCATGGCCGCGCCCATGTTGGCGGCATCACGCACACCTTTTTCGACCACGATACCGGGCATGGCGTGCTTGATGCGTACCTTTCCTCCGCCGCCAAGAAGAAACGCGCCCGCGCCCGTCACCGTCCACTGCGCCGTTGGCGTACGCTGGGCACCGTATTCAATGGGACTGCGGTACTGCCGCTCGGCCGTACAGTAATGCGAGGAAGCCACCGCCGCGCACCTTTCGTACCATCCGCCGCTTTGCAGGGCGGAAGCAAGGATCAGTCCTTCCACCGCCGTAGAGCAAGCACCGTAAAGCCCAAAATACGGCACGTCATATTTCATAAGGCCGTAAGAGGAGGCAACGCATTGATTCAGCAGATCGCCCGCAAAAAGCGCCCCCACCTCCTGCTCCTTCACCTTGCCCTTAAGCAAAAGTGTACCGAAGGCCCGTCGCTGCATCTCGCTTTCGGCGCGCTCCCAGGTATCCTTACCAAAACGGTCCTTCTCGTCATACTCGTCAAAAAGCTCGCCAAGCGGCCCGTCATGCTCGGTCTTCCCTACCACAGACGCCACCGCCAGGATCCCCGTATCCAACTCCATCAGTCCCTTTTTCATATATTCCTCCAACGAAAGCTTCTTTTTGAAAAGTATTTACAGAAAAACGAAATTTATGTAAGTCTTGCACGCAAAAAAGGGATGCACCGCATAGGTACATCCCCTTATCTATGAATCTATCAGCCGTTGATCAAGAGCTCGCCAATGGCATTCACAATGTCATTTCCAACCTCGATGGGCATATAGAGCTTATATCTTCTTCTCTTGAAGATGTGGAAGAAATTCGTTCTTCCGATACCGATTCTGGCATTGCCGTAGGCAAGATCGGTCCTTCTCATCTCACCTCTGGGAATTACGGTATCAAACTCCAAAACAAACGAAGCTCTTACGCAACGGAAAACAAGATATGCCACAAGACCCCAAATAAGGCCCAGCACAAACGCCATCAAGCCAAGCTTCACGGCCGTCATAAAGCACATCACAATACCGCCCAAAACAAAGAGCAAAGCAAGCAGTCCCAAAAAAATCACAAGGCCTATGTTGCGAGAAATGCCGAAATACGAGTTGACCGAGCAAACGTCCTTAATGCGAACGTCTTCTCTCTGCTTCATGGTCTGCGCCAATTCGTTCATCTCGGCCGTGTGCGTAAAAATGCCGTCATGAATACAGATCGTGTGCTTGATCTCGTGGCGGTTCTTCTCCACCTTGTAATGCCATACGCGATAAGCGGACTTGGGATCCTCTGCTTTTTTCTCGATCTTTTTCACCGGATTCGGTACCACCTTAGGCTCTGCTGCCACCTTGGGCTCTGCTGCTACCTTAGGCTCTGCTGCTACCTTGGGCTCTGCTGCCGCCGTAGGCTCTGCTGCCTTAGGCTCTGTCGCCCAATCCATTTTGCCGAATTCTTCCATAGTCTTTTCCTCTCTTTTTCATTTGCGGGAATATTTCCCTTTGCTGATTTTATTATAACAAATCCAAATCCCAATGTCAATATCAAAATCGCATTCTTACGCAAAAAGGGGCCGAGTCATTTGACTCGGCCCCTGCCTGTTACTGCTGAATCTCTTCCATAATGAAGGCCTCAAGGACATCTCCGACCTTGATATCGTTGAACTTTTCCAATCCAACACCGCACTCATAGCCTGCGGCAACCTCGCGCACGTCATCCTTAAAGCGACGCAAAGACGAGATCTTATCCTCATATACCACAACGCCGTCACGCACCACGCGGATCTGCGCGTTTCTCGTGATCTTACCGTCCTGAATATACGAGCCGGCAATGGTTCCGATGTTAGGCACATGAATGGTCTGGCGCACCTCGGCGTGACCGAGAAGCGCTTCCTTAAATTTAGGAGCAAGCAAGCCCTTCATAGCAGCCGTGATCTCCTCGATCGCATCGTAAATGACGCGGTAGGTGCGGATATCCACGTTCTGACGCTCGGCCGAATCCAGCGCGCCGCGGTCAGGACGTACGTTAAAGCCGACGATGATCGCATTCGATGCGGCGGCAAGCATAACGTCACCCTCGTTGATACCGCCCGCGGCCGAGTGAATGACCTTTACATGAACCTCTTCGTTGGAAAGCTTTTCAAGCGATGCCTTAACCGCCTCGGCAGAGCCGACAACGTCGGCCTTCACGATGATGCCAAGCGTCTTAACACCCTCGGAGATCTGGTTAAAGAGATCATCCAGGTTGGCTCTGCTGTTGGCCTTGAATTCCTCTTCCTTCGCCTTGTTGCGACGGTTATCGGCAAGCTCACGCGCCATTCTTTCGTCAGCAACCACGTTGAACTCGTCACCCGCCGTAGGCACCTCGTCAAGACCGATCAGCTCAACGGGTACCGAGGGAGCGGCCTCCTTAACGGTACGGCCCGTATGGTCCGTCATTGCACGGACACGGCCAACTGCCGTTCCCGCAATCACAATATCGCCGTTATGAAGCGTACCGCTCTTGACAAGCACCGTAACCACGGGGCCGCGTCCACGATCCAGCTTACCCTCAATAACGATACCCTTTGCGCGACGGTTAGGGTTGGCCTTGAGCTCCTTGACCTCGGCCACCAGAAGCACGCTCTCAAGGAGATCGTCAATACCCTGATGCGTAAGTGCCGAAACCGGAACACACATAACGTCGCCGCCCCATTCCTCGGGAACCAGCTCGTATTTGGTCAGCTCTTGCTTAATGTTGTCGGGATTTGCCGTGGGCTTATCCATCTTATTGATCGCAACCACGATATCAATGCCTGCGGCCTTGGCGTGATTGATGGCCTCAATGGTCTGGGGCATAATACCGTCATCTGCGGCAACCACAAGGATCGCAATATCGGTAGCCATCGCACCTCTTGCACGCATGGCGGTAAACGCCTCGTGACCGGGGGTGTCAAGGAAGGTGATATCCTGTCCCTTTACCTTTACGCGATACGCACCGATGTGCTGGGTAATACCACCCGCCTCACCCGTGGTAACGTGGGTGTTACGAATGGCGTCAAGAAGCGAGGTCTTACCGTGGTCAACGTGACCCATAACACAGACAACGGGAGCGCGAGGCTCGAGCGTTTCCGGCGAGTCCTCGGCCTCGTCAAACAACTTTTCCTCGATGGTGACCACGACCTCCTTGGTGACGTTGGCACCAAGCTCGTCGGCAATGAGGAAGGCGGTATCGTAATCAATGATCTGGTTGACCGTCACCATCATGCCCATCATCATCAGCTTTTTCACCACTTCAGCCGCCGTGACCTTGAGGCGCGAGGCAAGCTCGCCCACCGAGATCTCGTCGGGAATGGATACGTTCACGGGAACCTTCTTTACGGGAGCCGACGGGCCCTTCTTGCCCTTGGCCCAGCCCTTCTGCTGCATTGAGTTGCCCGTATTCTTTTTCTTGATCTGCTGGTTTCCGCCGCGCATATCCGCCACGGAATCCGAAACAAAGGAATTCAGTCTGTCATCATATTTGGAAAGGTCGACCGAGCCGCCGCGCATATCGACCACGCGCGTAGCCCCTCTCTGCTTGTTGACCGTTCCGCCGCCCTTGGGCGTCTGCTCACGAATGATCTGCTGGGGCTGGAACTTCTCGCGCGGTGCGCTCGGGAAATTGCCCTGATCCTTGTCACGCATACCGCCGCCAAAGCCACCGTTTCCTTG
>JAFVYX010000260.1 GCA_017500625.1 Clostridia bacterium
CCCCTCGCGCCGCGTGGCCACCTGCCAGAAGTGCATTCGCACGCCCGACCTTGACCGCGTGGGCCACACTGCCCGTCACGGCACCTTCTTCGAGATGCTCGGCAACTTCTCCTTTGGCGATTACTTCAAGGAGGAGGCGATCGCCCTCGCGTGGGAGTTTCTGACGGTGCGCCTTGAGATCCCAGGGGAGCTTCTCTGGCCCTCGATCTACGAGAAGGACGAGGAGGCCTACGCCATCTGGACCGAGAAGATCGGCGTCCCTTCCGAGCGCGTGGTGCGCCTCGGCAAGGCCGACAACTTCTGGGAGCACGGCCAGGGCCCCTGCGGTCCCTGCTCCGAGATCTACTTTGACCGTGGCGAGAAGTACGGCTGCGGCTCGCCCGACTGCCGCCCGGGCTGCGACTGCGACCGCTATATGGAGATCTGGAACAACGTCTTCTCGCAGTTCTCGAACGACGGCGCGGGCAACTACACCGAGCTTTCGCAGAAGAACATCGACACGGGCATGGGCCTTGAGCGCCTGGCCTGCGTGCTTCAGGGCGTTGACAACCTCTTTGAGGTCGACACCGTCCGCCGCGTGCTTCTTGCCGTGTGTGCCATCGCGGGCAAGACCTACGGCGAGAACGCCAAGGACGACATCTCGATCCGCGTGGTGACCGACCACGTGCGCTCGGCCACCTTTATGATCGCGGACGGCGTGATCCCCTCGAACGAGGGGCGCGGCTACGTTCTGCGCCGCATTCTCCGCCGCGCCTCGCGCCACGGCAAGCTCCTCGGCATTGACCGCCTCTTCCTCACCGAGCTTTGTGAGCTGGCGATCGAAGAGAGCGAGGGGGCCTATCCCGAGCTCCGCGAAAAGCACGACTATATCCTGCGCGTCGTTCTCCGTGAGGAGGAGCGCTTCCACGCCACGCTTGACGGCGGCCTCGGGCTTCTTTCCGAGGTGGTCGAAAAAACGCTGGCCGAGGGCGGCAAGACCCTCGCGGGTGCCGACGCCTTCAAGCTCTACGATACCTACGGCTTCCCCGTAGACCTCACGCGTGAGATCGCCGCCGAGCGCGGCCTCGCCCTGGACGAGGAGGGCTTTGCTGCCCTGATGAACGAGCAGCGCACCCGCGCCCGCGCCGCCCGCGGTGCCACCGAGGGCTGGAGCGATACCACCGCCCTGCCCGCGGGGATCGAGCCGACCGTCTTCGTTGGCTACACGGCCCTTGAGGCCGCTGTGCGCGTCGTCGCCATTCTCGCGGACGGCGAGACGGTGGACACCCTCAGCGAGGGCGAGGGCACGGTGGTTTTGGACGTCACGCCCTTTTACGGAGAGGGCGGCGGCCAGGTCGGTGACGTGGGTACGCTCACCGCCGACGGCGTCCGTCTTGCCGTGCGCGACACCAAAAAGGCCGAGGGCGTGTACCTTCACGAGGTCACGGTCGAGGAGGGAAGCGTCCGCGTGGGCGATACCCTTTCGGCCTCGGTCGATGCCGCCCGCCGCGCCGCCACCGCGCGCAATCACTCGGCCTGCCACCTGCTTCAGGCGGCGCTCCGCACCGTGCTCGGTAAGCACGTAGAGCAGGCGGGCTCGTACGTTGACGAGCGCGAGCTGCGCTTTGACTTCACACACTTCGCCGCTCTCTCCGAGGAGGAGCGCCGCAAGGTAGAGGCGCTGGTCAACCGCGCCATTCTCGTTGCCGAGCGTACCGCCACGGTCGAGACCGATAAGGAAAGCGCCGAGAACATGGGCGCTATGGCCCTCTTCTCCGATAAGTACGGCCAAAAGGTGCGCGTCGTCCGCATCGGCGAGACGTCCACCGAGCTGTGCGGCGGTACCCACGTCGGCAACACGGGCGAGATCGGTCTTTTCCGCATCACGTCGGAAAGCTCGGTCGCCGCGGGCGTGCGCCGCATCACCGCCGTCACGGGCGCGAACGTTCTGGCGCTTCTCGATGAGCGTGAGGCCCTGCTTTCGAGCGCCGCCGACCGCCTGAAGGCCCCCTCGATCGCCGATCTTCCTCACCGCGCCGAGCAGACGGTGGCCGAGCTCCGCGAGGCGCGCCGTAAGCTCGAAAGCGCCGAGGCCCGCCTCTCCGAGGCGAAGCTTTCCTCGCTCATCTCGTCGGCCGAGACGGTAGGCGCTGTGCGCCTGCTCACCGCGCGGCTTGACGCCACGCCCGACGCCGCCCGCACGATGTGCGATGCGGTCAAGGAGAAGCACCCCGATATGGTGGCCGTCTTTGCCGCCGTTACGGGCGATAAGCTCACCTTTGTGACCTGCTGCGGTGCCGAGGCCGTCAAGGCGGGCGCCCACGCGGGCAAGCTGGCCTCTGCCGTTGCCGCCGTGACGGGCGGTAAGGGCGGCGGCCGCCCCGACAGCGCCATGGCGGGCGGCAAGGATCTTTCCAAGATTGGGGAGGCGGATCATCGACCAAAATCCCGGTGAAAACGCCGTTGCCGCCGTCATCACCTTTATGGACGAGATGAACCGCCAGGCCCAGGAGCTGGGCATGACCGGCTCCCACTTTGTCAATCCCGACGGCATCCACAGCGATAACCACTATATGTCCTACGCTGACCTGTGCATCCTGGGCAAACTCTCTTTGCAGAACGAGACCATCATGAAGTACGCCAACGTGGCCAAGGACGTAGCTTACCTGCCCTCTTTACTGGAAGCAAGTTCCGTCACCCAAGGTGACAGCGATTCCAAGCTGGAGCCGGGCGAAGTGGAGTGGAAGAACACCAATAAACTGATTCATGAGGGTTCTGACTACTACTGCCCCTACGCCATCGGCCTGAAGACCGGCCAGACCCCCACCGCCGGCAGCTGCCTGCTGTCCGCTTTCCGCAAGGACGGCCAGGAATGGATCATCGGTGTCTTCGGTTGCCCCGAAGAGGATGACCGTTTCGACGATACCATCCAGCTGTTCAACCAGACCATCGGCATTGAATAACATACAAAACCGGCACAGCGGACTTTCCTCTGTGCCGGTTTCTTGCAGAAAACGCAAGCTTGTGTTACAGTATTTTCAGTTCAGTCAAGAGGAAGTGCGCATATGGCAAAAACCTATCCCGGAGGAAAGAAAAAAGCATTCAACATCACCTATGACGACGGAGTTTTGCAGGACGAGCGCTTTGTGGCGCTGTTGAACAAGTACGGCATCAAAGGCACGTTTAACCTGAACTCTCAGCTGATGCAGGAGGCGTTTTCCTGGACCCATCCCAACGGCATGACCGTCACCCGCCTGTCACCGGAACGGGCAAAACATTTGTATGACGGCCACGAGATCGCCTCCCATACCCTGACCCATCCTTATATGCAGGATTTGTCGG
>JAFVYX010000261.1 GCA_017500625.1 Clostridia bacterium
AGCACATCCTTGGTAAGGATGAGGTCACCAGTTCGAATCTGGTTAGCAGCTCCAAAAAAACACTGCGAAAGCAGTGCTTTTTTGTTGTATTCACGCCGCGCGAAAGGAAAAAGCGCTGCTCCTGCAGCGCTTTTTCTTATTCCGCGTCCTTGGCGGCGGCGATGGCATCGAGGCGCTTGTTGCGGATATACAGCACAAGGTCGGCGCCCACCATGATGAAGTTGATGATGTAAAAGACGAGCACGTACCACTTCGAGGCAAAGGCGGCCATATAGCTCTCGTTCAAGAACTTGGAGGCAATGCCCGCGATGTAACCGAAGAAGATGCAAAGGAGAAAGATAAGACTCTTGCCCTTGGCGGTTCTCGCGCGGTAGGATTTCATCACGTTGAAGGGCCAGGAAACGCCGAAGGAGACCACCATGATGATTTCCAAAAGCTCGTGAAGTTCGATCATTTTTTCACCTCAAATGTTTAAATTCTCACCCATTATAGCACAGTCGCCGTGCATTTGCAAGCCCCTTTCCCAACGTGGGGCTTGTTTTTTTTCCGTCTCTGTGCTATACTTTAGAAGAATTCCCTCATCTCGGAGGTCCCGCATGAAAGAAAAAGCCACACCGCGCGCGCTGCCGCTCCTGGCGCTCGCCCTTTCGGTGCTTGTTTTTGGTACGATCGGCCTTGTCCGCCGCGAGATCCCTCTCGGCTCGGGCACGGTCGCGCTCCTCCGCGGCGGTATCGGTACGCTGACACTGGCCCTCGGCCTCGTTTTCCGCCGCAACCGCGCCCCCCTTTCGCTCATTCGTCGCCGTCTTCTGCCGCTGGCACTCTCGGGCGCGGCGATCGGCATCAACTGGATCCTGCTCTTTGAGGCCTTCAACCGCACCACGGTGGCCGCCGCCACGCTTGCCTATTACATGGCGCCCGTCTTTGCCATTCTCGCCTCGGCGATCCTCTTTCACGAGCGCATCTCTCCCCGTCGCGCCGTGTGCCTTGTCGCTTCGCTTGTCGGCATTGTTCTGGTGTCGGGCGTCGGTGAGGGAGGCGCGAACGCCGTCGGCGTCCTCTTCGGCCTCGGGGCCGCCCTCTTTTACGCCTCGGTCATTGTGGCAAACCGCCGCCTCTCGGACGTCCCCGCCTACGCGCGCACCCTCGTTCAGCTCCTCTTTGCTACCCTCGTCATTCTCCCGTACGCTCTTCTCTTTGAGGACGTGGGCGCCGCTTTCGGGCTTTCCTTCGCCCCGCTCTCGCTGCTCATCACCGCGGGCGTCGTCCATACGGGTGTTGCGTACGTTCTTTACTTCTTTGCCGTCGGCAAGCTCTCGACCGTCACGGTCGGCCTTTTCGGTTACCTCGATCCGATCGTCGCCGTGCTCCTCTCGGCGCTTGTGCTCCGTGAGCCGATGTCGACGCTTGGCATCGTCGGTGCCGCCATTGTGATCCTTGCGGCGGTCGTCGGTGAGCTTCCCGGCCGCCATCGGGACGAGACCGAGGCGCGTCCTTATCCCTTCCGCCCCTTCCGCCGCCAGTGGATCTTTCCGATCTTCAAGCCGATCTTCTACCTGTTCTTCCGTCGACCGCAGGTGGTCAATCTGTCGGGCGAGTTCCTTCTACCGTCTCGCGCCATTCTCGTTGCCAACCATTTCGCCAAGCGCGGCCCGATGGCGTATGAGCTGTACCTGCCCACCTATTACCGCCCGTGGGGGGCCTACCAGATGCTCGGCAGCTACAAGATGCGCTTCCACTATCTCCGTGACGTCTTTTACATGCAAAAGCGCGGCTTCGGCGTGGTCCGCGCCACGATCCTTGCCACCTTTGAGGCCGTCTTTTCCATGATGATCTATCGCGGCATGCGCGTTTTGCCCTCGTATCCCGATGCGCGCTTTGCGAAGACCGTCCACCAGAGCATTGCCACGCTGGAGGCGGGTATGTCGGTGCTGGTGTTCCCCGAGGATTCGTCGGAGGGATATCACGACGTCCTGCGCTCCTTCCACCCCGGCTTTGTCGCTCTTGCCGAGCATTATCTCCGCAAAAACGGCGAGGACCTGCCCGTGTATCCCATTTACTATAACGAAGGGGAGCGCCGCCTCATCATCGGCCCACCCTCCTTTGTCGGTAAGCTCCTCGCCGAGGGCAAGAGCCGCGAGGAGATCGCCCAGCACCTGTGCGAGAGCGTAAACGCCCTGTACACCAAAAAGGAAAAAGAGGTAGAGTGATCTACCTCTTTTCTTTTTATAGGAACAGGGGGCGGCGCTGCCGTCCGACGAGGGCATCGTCCAGTGCCTCGGAGATCTGAGTGAAGTCGGCCACCAGCGAGTGGGGCTTTTTCTCGGGATCGTCCTGCCGCATCGGCACAAAGTAGACGTTCTTGCGCGAGAGCAGGGTGGCAATGTTGCAAAGTCCCGCCGAGAGCGAGTCGTTGGAGGCGAGAGCGATGAGCGTCGGTCGGTCGGAGCGCAGGTGCGCCTTGGCGGCCATCGTCACGGTGGTATCGGTGATGGCGCGCGCCATTTTGGCCAGGGTGTTGCCCGTGCAGGGCGCAATGATGAGGGCCTCGGCATTCAGGACGGGCCCCAGCGGCTCGGCGTCCACAATGGTACGGACGATGCTCCGTCCGCACAGCCCCTCCACGGTGCGGCAGAATTCCTCGGCCCGCCAGAAGCGGGTGTCGGTCTCGGCCACCGCCTCACTGACGATCGGAAGAATGTCGTCGTAGCCGTCGGCGCGCAGGCGGCGCAAAGCGGCCAAGGAGTGCGAGAGGGTGCAAAAGGAGCCGCAAAAAGCGTATGCGATCATAAAAACCTCAAAGCGATGAAAGAATGTCGGCCGCCGCCTCAGCGATCGCCCGTCCCGCTCCGCGCGGTGCGTAGCGCCCGGGGAGCGCGGGTGCCGTCACGACCTCCACCCCCGCCAAGCGGCAGGCATCAAGGTCCAGGACGTCCTTCGCGGCGGATAGCTCAAGAAGGATAGCTCCGCGGCGCATACGCGAAACAAGCCCCGCCGTGAGCAGACGGACGGGCACCGTGTTAATGACGACGTCATAGTGGAAAAGCTCGGCGGGGAGCGCGCCAAGCGGCAGGGGAGCGCTCCCGTCGGGAAAGCGCGCGGCGGCGTTCCGTGCGGCGGCGGCGGTGGGGACGTGCCAGCCCACAAGGCGCTCGTGGACCGCCCGTGCCAGGCGCCCCGAGCCGAGAACGAGGCAGGGCGTCTCAAAGAGGGGCGAGGAAAGCCGCGCCGCAAGCAGGGCGATCACTCCCTCGGCGGTGATGGCGGCGTTTTTCTCGAGAAAGGCCCCGTCCGCCGCGTAATCGTAAAGGCGGTGCCCGCCCGCCGCGGCACAAAGCCGCTCGTCGGCGCGCCCGCAAAGCACAGGAACGCCCTCGGGGATCATCGAAAACAGAGCCGAAAGCGGCACAGGCAGGGGGGAGGAGGGCGCTGTCAGCGTCTCTCCGTCACGGCTGGCGGGATAGGGGAGCAGGACCGCCTCGGCCACCGCCAGCGCCTCGGGCGAGAGAGGACAGCTCCCTGTGGCCGTGTGGGTCACCTCATGCCCCCGTTCCTTAAGGGCGGCAACGGCGTGGGGCATGCGGGCATCGCCCCCGATAGCACAGATCTTCATAGGACACCTCCTTGTGGGTTACTATCATATATATGCGGGCAAGGCGCGGTTTGTTCCCAAACGAGAAAAAAGACGGAGAAGTGTGCGTTCTCCGTCTTTTATGTATCGTATTCTTTACAAAATTCAGGCCCTTTACAGCTTCTGCATGCGAATGTCGTTGCCCGAGAAGAGCAGGATCTCGTATTCGCCGAGCAGACGGCTGGTGATGCGGTCGGAATAGCGCTCGCGCAGCTCCTCGCCCGAAACGTTCGTATTGATGACGGTGCGGCGCCCGTGATTTAAGCGCGTGTTGAGCAGGTGGTAGAGCGTCGAGACCACAAAGGCGGTGGTCTGCTCGGTGCCGAGGTCGTCGAGGATCAGAAGCTCACAGGAGAGGTAGCGCTCGCCGCGCGAGGTCGTCTCACCGTAGCCGCTCTTGAAGCGGTCGTACTCAAAGTCGGCGATGACGTTCTGCATCGTCTCGTAGACCACGTCGTAGCCGCGCTCGATGACCGTGCGTGCAATGGCGGTCGAAAGGTGCGTTTTGCCAAGCCCCGTCGGCCCCATCAGAAGGAGGTTGCCCGAGTCGGGACCAAAGCCCTCGGCGTATTCCTTGGCACGGGAAAGGGCGTAGGCGGCGCGCTCGCGGTCGGCAGGATCACGCTCGTAATATTTTAAGGAAAAGTTCTCAAAGCTCTGTCGCCCGATCAGCGCCCCAAGGCCCGAGGAGCGCACCCCCTCGGTCACCAGCGCTACGCGCATGCACTCACACATCGCGGCATCGACAAAGCCCGTGTCACGGCAGGCCTTGCAGGTGTAGGCAGGGTCGGTATAATCGGCAGGAAGCCCCAAAGAGGCGAGAAGCTCGGCCCGCGCGGCGCGCAGGGCCTCGTGGTCGGCACGCACACGCGCAATGCGGGCGGCAAGATCGGCGCCTCCGCGCGTGGCCTCGCCAAACAGCTGCATTCCCGTCGAGGCGAGGGCGCGGTCGATCTCGGCCACCTCGGGCGAGCGGCGATGCACCTCGGCCATGCGCGCGTCGGCCGTGGCGATCGCCGCCACGCGGCGCTCCTCCAGCATCGCGCGGACGCGGCGGTAGTTTTCAATATTGTATCCCATGGTCGTTTCCTTTCACGGTCTTATTTCTTATCGTTACGGTAGCTACGCTCGATGGCCTTCTGAAAGAAGTCGCCTACCTCAAAGCTCGAGGGCCCCGACGGCTTTTTCTTCGTCTCCCTTGCGGGGGGGCGCCTTTTGCTTTCCTTTTCCCTCGCAAGGAGCGCCTCGGCCTCGCCGACCGTGCGGACGCCCGCCTCGTGCCAATGCGTAAGGATCTTGTCGGCATAGGCCACCGAGGCACGCCCCACGGCGTTCACCGTAATGTCGTACGCCGCGCCGATCACGTCCTCGCCGTAGCCATAGGTCTCGGTCCAAAGGAGAAAGGCCTGCTCCTCACGCGCGGTGAGCTTACGGGCACCGATGCCGAACATACGGCGCAGCCCCCCCTCGACCGAGCGCAAAAGCTCGCGCTCTCTTATGTATTCCTCAAGCGCCTCGGTGGTGTCGATGCCGTGCTCACAGAGATGCACCGCCACACGCTCGGCGTAGCGCAGGGACTTTTTCTCTCCGTCGATGCCGTCGCAGTAGGCAAGGAGCGTGAGAACGTACGCGCCGTCAAGGCCCAGCTCCTCGACCATTCCCACAAGAATGGAGAGCTCGGTGCGATTGAAAAGCCGTCCGCATTGCTGCTCGGCGGCCTCAATGAGCTCGGCAAGACCGCGCTCGCGAATGACGGCGGCCATCTCCTCTCCCCCCATCGCGCGCAGATCCTTGTCGCGCAGGGGGGGCTTCTTCTTCTCGTCCTCAGCCGGGGCGACCTCGCCGTCCGCGACCGCGGCCGAAAGCGCCAGAACGCCCGCTCCGCGCCAGAACGCCAGGGCGGCCTCGACCTCGGGCGCCGCCAGAGACAAAAGCTCCGAAAGGCGGGAGGCATCGGCCGAGCCAAGCTCGCAAAGCGAAAGCAACACCAAAAGGTCGGTGCGGCTCGCTTCGCAGAGCGCCTCGTTGCCGATAAGGCGCGGCAGGGGGCGGGGGGTGCCGCCCTTCACGGTATAGATCTTCTTCTCCATAGGGTGCGATCCTATCCTTTTTTTCTTGGGTTTTTCACAGTTTCCACCGAGTTTTCCACCGAAATCCAGGGGAAAAAGGGGGAGTTTTCTCGGGAATTGGCGGAAAACGTCAATCGAGGGCGGAGGCGTTGAGGTCGTCGCCCGCGCGGTGCCCCGCCATGAATTCGTGGTAGCCCTCGGCGGCGATCATCGCGCCGTTGTCGCCGCACAGCGAGCGCGGCGGAACGATAAGGCGTACGCCGCGCCTTGCGGCCAGCTCACGGAGGGCGGCTCGCAGATGTGAGTTCGCGGCCACGCCGCCCGCCAGCACCAGGGGGAGCCCGGGATAGCGGTCAAGTGCCTCGGAGAGCTTTCTGACGGCGGCTAAGACCACGGTATGCGTGTAGGCGGCGGCAAAGAGCGCGCGGTCGGGCACACGGCCCGCCTGCTCGTAGCGGTGGAGGAGGTTAACGGCGGCCGTTTTCGGCCCCGAGAAAGAGAAGTCAAGCGTATCGCCCGTAAGGGCGGGGGAGGGGAGCGCCAGCTCACGCGCGGCCGCCGTCGAGGCAAAGCGGGCGGCACAGCGGCGCGTTGCGGCATGCTCGCCGTCGGCGCCCTCGGGCGGTGCCTCGCCCACCGCGGCAAAAAAGCCCTCGGTGGCCAGCGCATCAAAGCCCGCGCCCGCGGGGTAGGGAAGGCCCAAAAGGCGTCCGACCTTGTCAAAGGCCTCGCCCATCGCATCGTCACGCGTCGTGCCGATCACCGTCACGTCGGTGTAGTCGCGCACGTGGTAAATGGCGGTGTGTCCCCCCGACACCACAAAGGCAAGGAAGGGCGGTACGGGCGGCTCCTTATCGTAATACGCGGCGGCAATGTGACCCTTGATGTGATCGACTGCCACCAGCGGGATCCCGTGGGAGAAGGCCAGCGACTTGGCAAAGTTCACACCGACCAGCAGCGCCCCGATGAGCCCCGGGTGATCGGTCACCGCCACAGCATCGATCTCCCCGAGCCCCACACCGCTCTCGCGGAGCGCGCGATAGGTGACCGACGAGATGACCTCGGCGTGTGCGCGCGAGGCGATCTCGGGCACCACACCGCCGAAAAGACGGTGCGTCTCGACCTGCGAGGCCACAACGTCGGCAAGGACGGAGAGGCGTCCGTCCTCGGCGCGGACTACGGCGGCGGCCGTTTCATCGCAGGAGCTTTCGATCGACAAAAGATACATGGCGTTCCCTCTGAAGGCGGCGTCCGTCGGCCGCGCCCCTCTCCCCGTTTCCGAGAAAAAGGACCACGCCACGCGCCGCTTTTTTAAAATGACAAAAATACTTTACAAAACCAACGCTCCCGACGTCTCTCCCCGTCCTAACGGTGCGCGCCGCCCACGGGCGACCCGCTCCCTCGGAGGGGGCGGTCGGGGGCAATAAACCACCTTACATTATAATACAAAAGCGGGCCCCCGTCAAGACAAATCTTTTGGCCGGAGCGCCATCGACGGGAAAATCGTGCGCGGCTTCTTCCCAAAATTCACCGCGGTGACTTGACTTTAATTAAAATTATGTTATAATATGAAATTAGTATTATTACTGCCGTAAGGCAAAAGGGGTTACTTATGAAGTACGATTTCTCGGCCACTGAAAAAAAGTGGCAGGCACGGTGGGAGCGTGAGGGGGCCTTCCTCGCCCACGATGGCAGCGACAAGCCGAAGTTCTATGGCCTTGTCGAGTTTCCCTATCCCAGCGGTGCGGGTATGCACGTTGGCCACATCAAGGCCTATTCGGGCCTTGAGGTCATCAGCCGCAAGCGCCGCATGCAGGGCTATAACGTTCTTTTCCCGATCGGCTTTGACGCCTTTGGTCTGCCGACCGAGAACTATGCGATCAAGACGGGCACGCACCCGCGCAAGGTGACCGATAACAACATTGCCCGCTTTACCGACCAGCTGAAGAGCGTTGGCTTCTCGTTCGATTGGACGCGCGTTGTCGACACCACCGAGGAGGACTACTACAAGTGGACGCAGTGGATCTTCCTTAAGATGTTCGATGCCGGCCTCGTCTTCCGCGACCAGGCCCTTGTCAACTACTGCCCGTCCTGCAAGGTCGTGCTCTCGAACGAGGACAGCCAGGGCGGCAAGTGCGACATCTGCAAGAGCGACGTTGTGCAGAAGTCGAAGGACGTCTGGTACCTGCGCATCACGCGCTATGCCGAAAAGCTCCTTGCGGGCCTTGACACGGTCGACTACCTGCCGAACGTCCGTCAGCAGCAGGTCAACTGGATCGGCAAATCGACGGGCGCCTTCGTGAACTTTGCCCTTACGGGCAAGGAGGATACGCTCCGCATCTACACCACGCGCCCCGATACCCTCTTTGGCGTCACCTTTATGGTCGTGGCGCCCGAGCACCCCTACATCGACAAGTATGCCGACAGCATCGGGAATATGGACGAGGTCCTCGCCTACCGTGAGGCCTGCGCCAAGAAGACCGAGTTTGAGCGCACCCAGCTCGTCAAGGATAAGACGGGCGTGCGCCTTGAGGGCTTCACCGCGATCAACCCCATCTCGGGCAAGGAGATCCCCGTCTACATCGCCGACTACGTTATGATGGGCTACGGTACGGGCGCCATCATGGCCGTGCCCGCGCACGATGAGCGCGACTACGACTTTGCCAAGAAGTTCGGTATTGACATCATCGAGGTCATCAAGGGTGGCGATATCGCCGTCGGCGCTTACACGGGTGACGGAGAAATGGTCAATTCGGGCTTCCTCGACGGCTACACCAATAAGGCCGACTCGATCGCCCGTATGATCGAGGAGCTGGAGAAGCTGGGTGTTGGCGAGGGCGGTGTCCAGTACAAGATGAAGGACTGGGCCTTCAACCGTCAGCGCTACTGGGGTGAGCCGATCCCGATCGTCCATTGCCCTGACTGCGGCATAGTCCCCGTGCCCTACGAGGAGCTTCCGCTCCGTCTGCCTGCCGTCCGGAACTTTGAGCCGGGTGAGGGCGGCGAATCGCCCCTCGCCAAGATCGAGGCGTTCGTCAACTGCACCTGCCCGCGCTGCGGCAAGGCCGCCCGTCGCGAGACCGATACGATGCCCCAGTGGGCCGGCTCCTCGTGGTACTTCCTCCGTTACATCGATCCCAAGAATACCGAGGCGCTTGCCGACCCCGAGAAGCTCTCGTACTGGCTGCCCGTCGACTGGTACAACGGCGGTATGGAGCACGTCACTCGCCATATGATCTATTCGCGCTTCTGGCACAGCTTCCTCTACGATATCGGCGCCGTGCCTACCGCGGAGCCCTACGCCAAGCGTACCGCCCAGGGCCTGATTCTCGGCCCCGACGGCGACAAAATGTCGAAATCCCGTGGCAACGTCGTCGATCCTCTTGACATCGTCAATGAGTACGGCGCCGACGTTCTCCGTACCTACGTCCTCTTTATGGGCGATTACGCCTCGGCCGCCCCGTGGAACGAGAACTCGGTCCGCGGCTGCAAGCGCTTCCTTGAGCGCGTGTCCGACCTTGCCGATATGGCCAAGGGCGAGGGCGTGACTCCCGCTCTTGAGAGCGCCTTCCACAAGACGGTCAAAAAGGTGTCCTCCGACTTTGAGGAGATGAAGTTCAACACCGCCATTGCCGCCTTGATGGAGCTTCTCAACAAGATCTACGAGGTCGGCACCCTGACGAAGGACGAGCTGCTTACCTACGTCTCGCTCCTTTGCCCCGTGGCTCCCCACCTTGCGGAGGAGATCAACGAGAAGCTTGGCAACACCACCCTCCTTTCGCTCTCGCCCTGGCCCACCTACGATGAGGCCAAGACGGTGGACGCGACGGTCGAGGTCGCGGTGCAGATCAACGGCAAGCTCCGTGACGTTATCACTCTCCCGATGAACTGCGCCCGTGAGGACGCGATCGCCGCCGCCAAGGCCCTCCCGAAGGTCGCCGAGGCGATCGACGGAAAGACGGTCGTCAAGGAGATCGCCGTTCCCAACAAGATCGTCAATATCGTTGTGAAATAAATCTCCGGGGAAGCGCGGACGATGGCGGCGCCATCGTCCGTGTTCCTTTTTCCGTCTCCTCGGTATAAGACGTAAGGCCCCCTCACCGTAGCGACAGCGCCCCCCGAATTTTGCCATAGGAGAATTGCTATGCCCCTCTTTGCCGATACCGCCTGGTATCCTTACGCCGTAGAGATCCTCGGCCTTCTCGGTATTCTTGCCTCGATCGTTGCCTTTCAGTGCAAGAGCCATGGGAAGGTGCTGTTTTACCGCGCCATGAACGAGGTATTCTTCGGCATTCAGTATATCCTCCTCGGCGCCTATACGGGTGCCATGATGGACGGCATCGGCTGCTTCAGAAACTATCTTTTTGCCAAAAACGTCCGCCGCGGCAAAAGTAACCGCACCTTTGTCGTGGCCTTTTCTCTCCTTTTTACCGTCCTCGGGCTTCTCACGTGGGACGGCGCTAAAAGCGTGCTCGTCATTGCCGCCAAGGTGCTCTCCACCGCCGCCTACGGCAACAAAAATCTCTTTATCGTCCGTACCGTCATTCTCCTCACCTCGTCCAGCTGGCTGGCCTACAATCTCCTTGTCGGCTCGTACGCGGGCGCCCTCTGCGAGCTCCTGACGCTCGGCTCGCTCGTCCTCGGCATTTTCCGCTATGACGTCCTGCCGCGGCTCAAAAACAACAAAAAAGGCGATGCTTGAAGCATCGCCTTTTTTGTTTGCGGTTATGCCCGAATCCCCCGCAAAGCTCAATAGAATAGCATATCGGTGTAGGAGGGATACGGCCACACGTCGTCGGGCATTTTCGCTTCCATGGCGTCCACCACCGCGCGGAGCGCTTCCATGGTGGGTAGCACCTCATCGGCAAAGGTACGGGCGGCGGCGGCGTGGTCGGGGAGGCGGAAGGCGGCGTTGGCCTCGGCCTCCAGCGTATCGGCGAGGGCGGCGGCCTTGGCCAGCCCCTCGGAAAGGGCGGCGGCCAGATCGCGCTCGTAGGCGGCGGCGATGCCCAGCTTCTCCTTGGCCACGGCACCCGTAGCCAGCGTCTCGGTATAGCCGACGGCGGCGGGGGCGATCTCGCGGCGCAGCATCTCGACCATCGTCAGGGCCTCGATGTGGACGGTCTTGACGTAGTTCTCGTAAAGGATCTCGGTGCGCGAGGCGACCTCCTCACGGGTGAAGATGCCATGGCGGGCAAAGAGCGCCACGTTCTCCTCGTCGAGATAATGCGAGATCGCGTCGGCCGTGGTGCGGCGCTCGGGAAGACCGCGCTCGGCGGCCTCACGGCGCCATTCCTCGGAGTAGCCGTTGCCGTTGAACACGATGCGGCGGTGGGCATTGTAGGTCTTGCCGATCAGGCGGCCGATGGCGGCGGGCAGATCCTCCTCTCCCGCAAGCTCGGCGGTGAAGCGGTCAAGCACGTCGGCCACGGCGGTGTTCAGAATGATGTTCGGCCCCGCCACGCTGGCCGAGGAGCCGAGCATACGGAACTCAAACTTGTTGCCCGTAAAGGCAAAGGGGGAGGTGCGGTTGCGGTCGGAGTTGTCGCGCGGGATCTTCGGGAGCACCGAGGCGCCGATGTCCATCATCGATTTTTTCTTTTTTGTGTAGGCCACGTGTCCCGCCGCAATGTCCTCAAGGATCCCCGTCAGCTCCTCACCGAGGAAGACCGAAAGGATCACGGGGGGCGCCTCGTATCCGCCAAGGCGGCAGTCGTTCGCCGCCGAGGCGACCGAGATGCGGAGCAGGTCGGCGTATTCGTCCACCGCCGCGATGACCGCGGTGAGGAAGAGCAAAAAGCGCATGATCTCCTCGGGCGTTTTGCCCGGGCGGAGCAGGTTCACGCCGCCCGCCGTGGAGAGCGACCAGTTGTTGTGCTTGCCGCTGCCGTTCACGCCCTGGAAGGGCTTCTCGTGGAGAAGGCACACAAGATTGTGGCGCGCCGCCACCTTCTTCATCATCTCCATCGTCAGCTGGTTATGGTCGCAGGCGATGTTGGTGGTGGCAAAGACGGGTGCCAGCTCATGCTGGGTGGGCGCCGC
>JAFVYX010000023.1 GCA_017500625.1 Clostridia bacterium
AAAATACTTCTCGCCCTGCAAACGTGCGTATTGGCCGCCTACGGCGGACAATGCGTGCGCTGCAGCAGGGTGCAGATCCTATTGTCGAAAAACCCGCAGGTTTTTCGACAGTCTCAAAACGCCCCTTTCGGGGCGTTTTTTTCTTGCTTAAACACAGATGGGGTGTATATTGGCCTGATCAAACAGGTGGTGCCGCCTCTGGAAAAGCTCTTGCGCAGCTTTCTTCTGACCCATTTGGCGTCGGCACGCCCCCCTTTCCTCAATTTTCCTTTTCCGCGCAAAAGGAGCGGTATTTCCACCGCCAAAACGCGCCCCGTTTCCCTTTCGTTACGGTTGCCCGCAAAGTCTTTACATTCTGCCTCCATGTTGCTAAAGTCACTCCTGCGGACGGCACTCCCGTCCAAATTCACAAGGAGGCAAAAGACTCTATGAAGAAATTTCTGGCTCTGGCACTGACGCTGGCAATGGCATCTTCCATGCTCACCGCCGCTGTCTCTGCCAAGGACTACTCCGACCGGGATGAGATCCGGTATCTGGAGGCGGTGGAGGTCCTCACCGCCATCGGCGTTCTGCAGGGCGATAACGACGGCTTCCGGCCTGAGGACACCCTCAAGCGCTCCGAGGCCGCAAAGATCATCTGCGCGCTGAACCTCACCCCCAAGACTGCCGCTTCCCTCAGCGCGGACAGCGCACCCTTTGCCGACGTTGCCGCATCCCACTGGGCTTCCGGCTACATTGCCGAGGGTGTGCAGAGCGGCATCCTTGCCGGCGTTGGCGCAAACCGCTTTGACCCCGACGGGAAGCTCACCGGCTTTGCCTATCTCAAGATGCTGCTGGTTTCCCTTGGCTATGACGCTGAGGCCGAGGGCCTGGTTGGCGGCAACTGGACGGTGAACGTTGCAAAGCTTGCCAAGAAGACGGGCCTCACAAAGGGCAACGAGGACTTTGTGGGCACCCGTGCCGTCACCCGTGAGGAGGCCGCCCTCTATGCCCTCAACACCCTCAAGGCTGAGCGCGTGGCCTATGAGAATCTGGGCACCGACATCATCATCAACGGTGTGGTCATCTCCACCGGCGCTTCCGCTGCCGAAGGCACCGGCGAGCAGTACATGAAGGAGAACTACTCCAAGCTCCGTGAGTCCTCCGATACCGATCCCTTTGGCCGTCCCGCCACCGAGTGGAGCTGGAAGGGCGAGGAGATCGGCATTTATCCCCAGCAGCCCATCCTCACCATCACTGAGGAGACCGAGAAGAAGGACGTCATCGACGCTCTGGAGGACGAGGGCTACGATGAGAAGGACTTCGCCGCTGCCGTCTCCGCTACCGAGAACGGCACCCTCGTGGAGTTCTACGGCGAGGAGCGGGAGGACGAGAAGGGCCGCGTGGTGAATACCCTCACCAAGGTGGTCACCATCGAGACCTTTGCCGCCAAGGTGGGCGCCGTCACCAAGGATAAGGCTTCCACCGACGAGGACGAGCGCGCCATGGAGATCGGCTCCTACGGCGAGATCGCCGCTGACAGCGAAGTCACCGAGGACGCCGTGGAGGTGGAGAACTTCGACGAGCTCTACGAGGAGCTTCAGCGCGGCGACATCGTTCTGGTGAAGCTGAATACCGAGGGCGAGATCGCCTCCGTCACCATCCCCGAGACGGTGGAGGGCAAGGTCAACCGCGCCCCCAGCGCCAAGAGTCCCAAGGTCACTGTGGATGGCGAGGTTTACGAGCTTTCCGCCAACAACACCGGCGAGTATCCCGTCAAGTCCACCCTCACCGTGTACCTCGATGACTATGGCTACGCCATCGCCAGCGGCGAGGTGGTGAATGAGAGCAGCGACGTGATCTACCTCACCGACACCTACAAGACCACCGATAAGTACGGTAATGAGAGCTGGTTTGCCCAGTTCGTCACTGCCGACGGCACCGTGGAGGAGCTGCCCCTTGACCCCGCCTTCCGTGACGCCGAAGTGAACATGGCCTACACCTACGCCATGAACGCCGACGATGAGATCGAGCTGAAGAAGGCTGAGGACGCACTGGCCCTGCCCGAG
>JAFVYX010000262.1 GCA_017500625.1 Clostridia bacterium
CTGCCCAGTTTGGTATTTTTGCTGCGCTGCTCGGCTCATCAAAGCGGTCGTCGTCTGCCTCGATCGTCATCTTCTTCGTGATGAAGTTCACGCCCGCCGAGGTCACGCCGTCCATAGCGAGGAGTGCGGCCTCCAGCTTTTTCGCGCAGTTGGGGCATTCCAGGCCCTCAAACCGAAAGATCTTTTTCATCGGTGTTCTCCTTTTTCTTTTTTTCATCGGCGCCCTTGCCCTTTGGGTGGCACTTGTCCGCCATCGGACAGGAGCCGCAGCCACAGCCGCACGTACCCTCTCCGCGCCGCTTCTTTCTCAAAACGGCCGCGGCCAAAAGGCCGATCCCAACGCCAAGGCACAGCAAAACGAGCAGGGAACCGAGGTTATTTGCAATAAATGTAAGCATAACTTTACCTTTTAGAATTTTTTTCGATGGAAAGGCTCTCCCGTCCAAGCCGACGTAAGATCAGGGGATAGGCGAAGAAGAGGACAACGGCAAGGATGAGGAGAATGGCAATCACACCGCCCGTCCAATGGGCGCCAACGGTAGCACCTCCAAAGAGGGCTCCCAGTTGGTTGATGACGAAGGAGACGAACCAGGCAAGGCCGCATTGATATCCAAGGGCGATCATGGTCCACTTGCCGCTTCTCATCTCGCGGCGGATCGCGCCCACGGCGGCAAAGCAGGGCGCGCAGAGCAGGTTAAAGGCGAGGAAGGAGAAGGCCGAGAGCTTCGTAAAGACGCGGGAAACACCGGCAGCTCCCCCATAGACCATACCCAGGGTACCAACGATATTCTCCTTGGCAATGAGGCCCGTGACGGTGGCCACGGCACCGGCCCACGTGCCGAAGCCAAGCGGTGCAAAGAGCCAGGCGAAGGCGCGACCGATGTAAGCGAGGAAGCTGTAGTCGATCTCCTCCTCAGAAAGCATGGCGAAGCCGCCGTCCCGGGGGAAGCCGAAGGACATCAAAAACCAAAGAACGACCGTGGAAAGCAGAATGATCGAGCCGGCCTTCTTGATGAAGGACCAGCCACGCTCCCACATGCTCCGCAGGACGTTGGCGGGACGCGGCCAGTGATAGGCGGGCAGCTCCATGACAAAGGGGGCCGGATCACCCGCAAAGAGCTTGGTGCGCTTTAGGATCAATCCGGAGAGCACCACGGCAGTGATGCCCATGAAGTAGGCGGCCGGAGCTACCCACCACGCACCGCCAAAGATCGTACCCGCGATCATGGCGATGAAGGGAAGCTTGGCGCTGCACGGGATAAAGGAGGTCGTGATGATCGTCATGCGGCGGTCACGCTCACTCTCAATGGTACGGGAGGCCATAATGCCGGGCACGCTGCACCCCGTACCGACCAGCATGGGGATAAACGACTTGCCCGAAAGCCCGAACTTGCGGAAGATGCGGTCCAGCACGAAGGCAATGCGCGACATATAGCCGCAGGCCTCCAGGAAGGCAAGCAACAGAAAAAGCACAAAGATCTGGGGCACAAAGCCCAGCACTGCGCCAACACCGGCAACGATGCCGTCAAGGATCAGCGAGGAGAGCCATTCCCAACAGCCGATCGCCTCAAGACCGCGCCCGACAAGCACGGGAATGCCGATGATCCAAACGCCGTAAGCGTCGGGCTGCGGCTCCGAAAAGCCGAAGTCGTATGCCGTGGCGATGGCGGCGGTGAAGTCGGCACCGCTGGCGCTTTCCGTGCGTTCCACGAGGGTATCCTCATCAACCACCGTAAAGGTGAAGGTGTCGGTGTCGGCAAGGTCGTCGTCGAGGGCGTCAAGGGCCGCCTTGGCTGCCTCGGGCGAGAAGCCCTTAGCCTCGGTGTCCAGCGCATCACGGACCGAGGAGAGATCGCTCCCGCGCTCCTCGAGGTAGTCGATGTAGCCTCCAAGGATCGCATCGGCCTCGCCGTAGCTCTCGGCGGCCTCGCCGTACTCACCGCTGCCGATCCCCAGGAGGTGAAAGCCGTCGCCAAACAGGCCGTCGTTGGTCCAGTCGGTAACAAAGGTTCCGACGGTGGTTACCGAAATGAAATAGACGAGGAACATCACAAGAGCAAAAATCGGGAGTGCCGCAAAGCGGTTGGTCACCACGCGATCGATCTTGTCCGAGGGGGAAAGGCCGCGCTTGGCCTTGACGTACACGCCGCGAAGGAGCCGTTCGATGTAATTGTAGCGGTCGTTTGTGATGATGCTCTCGGCATCGTCGTCAAGCTCGGCCTCACAGCTCACGATGTCCTCCTCAATGTGTCTTTGCACATCTTCGGGTATGTGAAATTGGGAGGATACGGTCGCATCACGCTCAAAGATCTTGATGGCATACCAGCGTTGCTGCTCACGAGGCATCGAGTGCAGCACCGCCTCCTCAATGTGGGCCAGCGCGTGCTCAACCGCTCCGGAAAAGCCGTGGGCGGGCTCGGGGAGCCTCTCAGCCGCCGCCGAGATCGCCGCTGCCGTGACCTCCTCCACGCCCTCGCCACGCAGCGCCGAGATCGGAATCACCGCACACCCGAGGCGCCGGGAAAGGGCGGGCAGGTCAATTCTGTCGCCGCGCTTTTTGACCACGTCCATCATGTTGAGCGCCACCACCACGGGGATCCCGAGCTCCGAGAGCTGCGTGGTCAGGTAAAGGTTGCGCTCAAGGTTGGAGGCGTCCACGATATTGAGGATCACGCTCGGGCGCTCACCAAGAAGGTAATTGCGCGCCACGATCTCCTCGGGAGTGTACGGAGAGAGTGAGTAGATTCCCGGAAGGTCGGTGACGGTGACGTCATCGCGGCGCCGGAGGCGGCCCTCTTTTTTCTCTACCGTTACGCCGGGCCAGTTTCCAACGAATTGGTTGGATCCCGTCATTGCGTTAAACAGCGTAGTTTTTCCCGAGTTCGGGTTGCCCGCAAGGGCGATCGTAATAGACATGCGAATACTCCTATCCTCTATGGTTAGCGGTCGCTAACCGAAAGTTATAAAAACGATCAGATAACCTCGATCATTCCCGCATCCTCGCAGCGCAGGGACAGCTCATAGCCGCGGACCATGATCTCAATGGGATCACCAAGCGGCGCAAATTTGCGGACGTACACCTCGGTGCCGCGCGTAATGCCCATATCCATCAGGCGGCGCTTGATCGCCCCCTCACCGTGCAGCTTGACGACCGTGACGGTCTTGCCAATGCCAATTTCCTTCAAAGTCTTCATGTTTTTGCTCCTATCCCGTGTAAAAATCGGAGTTAGCCGCTGCTAACCGATACAATTATAAGGGTTTTTTGCGGATTTGTCAATACAAAAACAAGAAAAAAGAGCGCAAAAGCGCTCTTTTTTCATAATTTCTCGCTCGGCCAGGGAGTGAGCGAGCCGTCGGGGTTTACGATGTAGGCCGTCTTGGCGAGGCGCGCCATGGGCGTGTCGGAGAGCGAGTCGGAATAAAAGCATTCCACCTCCCCCTCGGGAAAGGCCTCGTAAAACCGCTTCGGCTTTTCCTTGCCATAGCAGCGGGGGCGCGTGTAGCGGTCGGTGTGCGGGTCAAAATCCGAGGCGATCAGCGTGCCAAAGGCGGCCCTGCGCGCGATCGGGCGCAGAACGAACTCGGGCGAGGCCGAGATCACCACGTCATCGTCGCGGCGGTTTTCCTTGTAGTAAGGGAAGAGCTTGTCGGCCCGCTTTTCCCAGAACCGCTCGATCTCGGCGTCCAGATCACGGATCCTGCCAAAGGAGGAGAACACCACCTCGCGCAGCCCCTCGTCGGTCAGCTTACCGCGGCGGTGACGGAGATACGCCACAAGCGCCCTTGGCAGGTCGAGAAGGAACGAGGGGTGGCGGACAAGGCACACAAGGTAAAATTCGTTCGTCGAGTCCTTCGGGTCACCGGGTTTTATTTCGTTAGCGAACTGCCAAGTAGCGTGTGCAGCATTTTTGTAAGAGTATTCGTCACCATAGGTTTCCTTCATCTTTTTCTTCATAGCATCCTTGCTATCGAAGACAGAAAGATCTCCTATTCCACTCCAACCAATACCCATAATGCCTGCCTTGTAGAACTCCTCCCACTTGCAAGCATTGTCGCCGGGCGAGTATATCCAATAGTGAGTAGTATGAATGTCATTATCCGCGAGAGCTTCGCCTTTTGCCTCTCGATTGGTTTTAACAGTTTGTGCTTTGTTCTCCTTATTAACCTGCGTGGAATACTTCCACGCTTCAAAAGAGAGTTCTTTAAAATCCTTCACCGAGGATTTTCCGCTTTTCAAATATGCGGTCAAAGCTTCTACAATATCAAAATACTTATTGGCAGCAATCTTTGCTTCTACCACGGGAAGAGTTGCTACTATCTCGCTTGGAATTTTGCCAGACTCGTATATGTACCATTCATTTCTGCTATCAAGATTTAGAAAAACATCGGGGGCAATCCAATACAATCCCATCGTGATTTTGCTATTGCCATTACCTTTTTTGTTAATTACAATATCAAAATACTTTGAAATTGTAGCTCTATTGTCTGCGTTTGGTATAGCAGCATAGCACAATGCTGCATCAAACAG
>JAFVYX010000263.1 GCA_017500625.1 Clostridia bacterium
ATCATTTTATATTCTGTTTTCGGTTTATAATTAAGAAATATTGGATTTTCAAAATTGTATAATTTTGGACAATTGAAAAAACAACCTTTTCCAATTTCTTTCACATGTTCAAGTCCTTTGATTTCTCGTAAATTTTCACAATTTGTAAAACAATAATCAGATAAATGATTATAAGTCTGATATTCCTGAAATTCCCGGCACATCTCTTATTTCCGCACAGAAACTCCAGGCCTCGGGCATGCGCCTGCAGAACTACGGCACGGTGCTGGCGACCATCGCCGATGCCGACAAGGAGGAGGCCCTGCCCCTCATTCGCCGCTTCTACGACCTCGGCTTCAACATCGAGGCCACCGAGGGCACGGCCCGCTACTTAAAGCAGAACGGGATCCGCACGCACGTCCTCGGCAAGATCGGTAACGGCTCGGACGAGATCCCGAAGGCGATCCGCCAGGGCCACATCGCTTACGTCATCAACACCTCCGACCTCGGCTCGGCCTCCGGCATGCATGACGGCCACGAGATCCGCCGCCTGGCCACCGAAAACAACGTCACCCTCTTTACCTCGCTTGACACCGTCAAGGTGCTGCTTGACGTCCTCGACGAGACCACGCTCCGCATCTCGACCATCGATGCCTAAAGGGGATATTATGAAGCAATCGCTCTTTACTATCGCGGAAAACACCCCCCTGACCGCCAGCGTTTACCGTATGGTGCTCACGGGGGACACCTCCGCCGTAACGCGCCCCGGACAGTTTGTGAACGTCCGTCTTGAGGGCAAATTTCTCCGCCGACCGATCTCGGTATGCGAGTGCTGCGGCGACCGCCTCACCCTTCTGTATAAGGTGGTGGGCGGCGGCACCGCGCAGATGGCGAAGATGGCCGTGGGGGAGACGCTTGACGTCCTCACGGGCCTTGGCAACGGCTACGACACGGCCCCCGCGGGCGATGCCCCTCTCCTGATCGGTGGCGGCGTCGGCGTGCCCCCCCTCTATCAGCTCGCCAAGGAGCTTCTCGCCCTTGGCAAGCGCGTGCGCGTGATCCTCGGCTTCAATACGAAGGACGAGGTCTTTTACGAGGACGAGCTCCGCGCCCTCGGTGCTACGGTGACCGTCACAACGGTGGACGGCTCTTACGGCACGAAGGGCTTTGTGACCGCGGCGCTTGACGACGCCCCCTACACCTACTTTTACACCTGCGGGCCCGAGCCGATGCTGAAGGCGGTCTTTGCCGCCACGAAAACCGGCGGCCAATTCAGCTTTGAGGAGCGCATGGGCTGCGGCTTTGGCGCGTGCATGGGCTGCTCCTGCAAGACCGTCACGGGCTACAAGCGCATCTGCCGCGAGGGCCCCGTGCTCAGGAAGGAGGAGATCCTATGGAATGCTTAAAGGTCGACCTTGCGGGGACCACGATCGATAACCCCGTCATTCCCGCCAGCGGCACGTTCGGCTTTGGCTATGAGTTTGCCGAGCTTTACGACATCAACGTGCTTGGCACCTTCTCCTTTAAGGGAACGACTCTCGCCCCTCGCTTCGGCAATCCCACGCCCCGCATCGCCGAATGCACCGCGGGCATGATCAACGCCGTGGGCCTTCAGAATCCCGGTGTTGAGAAGGTCATCTCCGAGGAGCTGCCAAAGCTTTCCCGCGTGTTTCACAAGCCCGTTATGGCCAACGTTTCGGGCTTTTCGGTCGAGGAATACGAAAAGACCGTAGCCCTCCTCGATCCCTGCCCCGAGATCGGCTGGTTCGAGGTCAACGTCAGCTGCCCGAACGTCCACGGCGGCGGTATGAGCTTCGGCACCTCGCCCGAGGCGGCCGCCGAGGTGACGCGCGCTGTGCGCGCCGTCACGAAAAAGCCGGTCTTTATCAAGCTCTCGCCGAACGTGACCGACATCGTCTCGATCGCCCGTGCGTGCGAGGCGGCGGGAGCCGACGGCATCTCGCTCATCAACACCCTGCTCGGCATGCGCATCGACCTTGCCCGCCGCCGCCCCGTCATCGCCAACGTGATGGGCGGCTTCTCCGGCCCCGCGATCTTCCCTGTGGCACTCCGCATGGTCTATCAGGTGGCTCACGCCGTTTCGGTGCCCGTCATCGGTATGGGCGGCGTACAGTCGGCCGAGGACGTCATCGAAATGCTGATGGCGGGCGCTGTCGCCGTGGAGGTGGGCGCCGCCAACCTGGTAAACCCCACCGCCTGCCGTGACATCATCGCCGACCTGCCGCGCGCGATGAAACAGTACGGCATCACCTCGCTCCGCGACCTTAAGATCTGAAAGGAGACACCATGCTTTACGACGTCTTTTCCCTGGACGGCAAATACAAAATGGACTATTCTCCCGACGCCTACCTCTCGGAGGAGGTGCCGGAATTCTCAAAATTCAGCTGCAAGCTGGACGCGATCCCCGGCTACTGGGAGGATACGACCGAGAAATTTGAGCGGGCGCCCTTTTACCGCCTGCTCAGGGTCAACCCCGAGTATGGCGTTCAGCGCTACCCCATCGTGGACGTGGCGCCCGATATGGCCCTGCCGAACGTGATGGGCACCTTCTTCTACGAGAGGACCCTCACCCTTGAGACCCTGGCCGACGACGTGACGATCGCCTTCCCCCAGGTGCATACCACGCTCTCGGCTTGGTGGAACGGCCACTTCCTCGGCCGTCACGCCGGCTACTCCACGCATTTTGAGATCGCCGTGCCGCGAGAGGTCATGACCGAGGGCGAGAACACCGTCACCTTTGCCGTGTGCAACCACCGCCACGAGGGGTGGGACGGCCAGCCCGTCTCGGGCATCACCTCGCGCGCCGCCTCGGAATATTCGGGCGGCATCTCGGACAGCGTTTCGCTCCGCGTCTACCGCTCTCCCCTGCGCTCGGCCGCCGTCCTCTTCTCGGAGGATCTTGAGACTGCCGACGTGCGTGTGGAGTCCAAAAGCAAAGTAAGCTTCACCTACGAGGTGCTGGACGGCGAGACCGTCTTGCTTTCGGGCACGGCGGACGGCGACTTCACCTTTCCCTGCGGTACGCTTTCCCATTGGTCGCCCGAGAGCCCCAAGCTCTATACGCTCCGCTTGACAAGCGGCGATGCGACGCTTGACGTTCCCTTCGGCGTCCGCCGCCTTACGGCGCGCGGGCTTGACCTGCTCCTCAACGGTGAGCCCGTGTACCTTGCGGGCATCACCGAGCATTGCTACTACCCGATGACGGTGTGGCCCTCGCGTGACGTGTCCTACTACCGCATGGTCATTAAAAAGCTCAAGGAGCTGGGCTTTAACTTTATCCGCTTCCATACCGTGGTGCCGACCGAGCAGTATATGCAGGCGGCCGACGAGCTGGGCATTCTCGTTGAGGTGGAAAGCCCGAACTACACCTCGCTCTCCGAATGGCGCGAGATCCTCGCCTTCTGCCGTCGCCACCCCTCGGTGGTGATGTACTGCTGCGGCAACGAGCTGCAGATGGAGGACGACTTCATTGAGCATCTGCGCGCCTGCTCTGACGAGGTGCATAAGGACACCGACTCGCTCTTCTCCCCGATGAACGCGATGCGCGGCCTTGAGTACGCCTTCCAGCTCGAGCCCCATATGATGCACGAGGTCGTGGAAAAGCCCGTGCTTCACAACCCGCGCCGCTTCCGCATCGTCGGGGAATTCTCGGACGTCTATAATACGGTGGCACAGTCGGCGGTCAGCCACCGCCAGCTGACGCCGAACCTCCGCGGCATTGAGGCGGCCACCCACGAGATCGAGGGCTTCTATAAGCCCCAGCTCGCGCACGAGACCTGCATTGACGGCACCTACGTTGACCTCTCGATCCGTGACCGCTACCGCGGCACGCGCGTGGGGGCGACCGCCAAGTTCTCCTCGATCGAGGAGCATCTCAGAAAATCGGGCGTTCTCGAGAAGGCCCCCGTCTATTTCCGCAACTCCTGCCGTTGGCAGCAGCTGCTCCGCAAGTACAACTTTGAAATGGTGCGCTCGATCCCCTCCTACCGCGGCTTTGACTTCCTCGGCCCGATCGACACGCACTGGCATACCTTCGGCTACGACGTGGGCATGATGAACGAGTTTTACGAGCTGAAGCCCGGCGAGACGGTCGAGAACGTGCGCCGCTACAACAGCCAGACCGTTCTCCTCGCCGATTTCCGTACCAACTTCAACTTCACCGCAGGAAAAGAGCTCACGGTGGGGCTTGACCTCTCGCTCTTCGGTGTGCCCGAGCTGAAGAACGCCACCCTGACGGCGCGCCTTATGAAGGGCGACCGCCCGATCGACGTGAGGACCGCCGCCATTGCCCCCGTTCCCGTGGGAGCGATTTCGCGCATTTACGACTATACGGTCACCCTCCCCGAGGTCACCGAGGCAACCGAGCTGCGCCTTTGCGTCTCGCTGACGGCCGACGGCCTCTACGCCGAGAACGAGTGGACGATCTACGTCTATCCCGACGTCACGGCCTCGACCGAGGGCGTCACTCTCGGCGACGGGCTCTCGATCGACGCCCTTCTCGCGGCGCTTGAGCGCGGGGAGCGCGTGGTGGTGACGGACGGTGGCCCGTTCCCGAAGTCGCCCCTCTCCTTCCAGATCGCCAAGGCGGGGCGCTGCGCTCCCGACCTGGCAACCGTCATCTACGATCACCCCCTGACCCGCAGGATCCCGAACGAGGGACTGTGCGGCTGGCAGTTCCGCGCCCTGATGACCGACGCTCAGTCGGTCGTGTTTGCCACAGACGCCGTGCCCTACGAGCCGATCATCGAGGTGGCGTCCTCGCACAAGAACGTCATAAAGCGTGCCGCCCTCTTTGAATTCGCCGTAGGCGAGGGCCGCTTGCTCGTCTCCTCCTTCAACCTCGGATACGATGAGCCGGCCGTCAAGTATTACAAGAAGCTGCTCTTCGACTACGCGAGAAGCGCCGACTTCCTGCCGAAGCGCCGTGTCACACCCGAGGGCCTGCGCGCGCTGGCGGGTGTCAGCTACACCGCCGCCGCCAAGGAGTCGAACATCTCGCTGAACCCGAACGACAAGTCCTCCGTACGCATTAAAAAGTGAAAGGATATACTCATGGGAAAAGACGTCATCATTGCCTGCGATTTCGACAGTGCCGAAAAGACCTTCGCCTTCCTTGACCGCTTCACGGGGAGAAAGCCCTTTGTGAAGATCGGCATGGAGCTGTATTACGCCGAGGGCCCCGCGATCGTCCGTGCGATCAAGGAGCGCGGCCACAAGATCTTCCTGGACCTCAAGCTTCACGACATTCCGAACACGGTGAAAAAGGCGATGGCCGTCCTCTCGCGCCTTGACGTGGACATGACCAACCTGCACGCGGGCGGCACGCGGCCTATGATGGAGGCAGCGATCGAGGGTCTCACGCGGCCCGACGGCACGCGCCCCCTCCTCATCGCCGTCACTCAGCTCACCTCGACCGACGAGGAGACCATGCACCGCGACCTGCTCGTTACGGGCAAAATGGAGGACGTGGTGATGCATTACGCCTCGTGTGCCGCCACGGCGGGCCTTGACGGTGTCGTTTGCTCCCCCCGCGAGGCCGAGGCCGTTCACGCGCGCTGCGGCAAGGGCTTCCTCACCGTGACGCCCGGCGTCCGCTTTGCCGACGGTGACGTTGGCGACCAGAAGCGTGTGATGACGCCTGCCGAGGCCAAGCGCATCGGCTCCGACTACATCGTGGTCGGCCGTCCGATCACCGCGGCTGCCGATCCCTGTGCGGCTTACGAGCGCTGCGTCCGCGAATTTTGCGACTAATTGAAAAGGAAGGTTTACAAAAAATGAAACAGCTTGACAAGCTCATCGCCCGCGATCTTCTCTCGATCCGCGCCGTCTTCTTCCGCCCCGAGGAGCCCTTTACCTGGGCCAGCGGCATCAAGAGCCCCGTCTATTGCGACAACCGCCTGACCCTCACCGCCCCCGCCGTCCGTACCGACGTGGAGGAGGGACTGGCCGCCCTGATCCGTGAGCATTACCCCGAGGCCGAGGTGCTGATGGGCACCTCCACGGCGGGCATCGCCCACGCCGCGATCACGGGCCACCTCATGGGCCTCCCCATGGGCTACGTCCGCTCGGGCGCCAAGGACCACGGCCGCCAGAACCAGATCGAAGGCCGTCTTGAGCCCGGCCAGAAGGTCGTTGTCGTTGAGGATCTCATCTCGACGGGCGGCTCGGTCATCGAGGTGGTGAACGTCCTCCGCGAGGCGGGCGCCGAGGTGCTTGGCATCGTCAGCATCTTCACCTACGGCATGAAGAAGGGCCTTGACCGCCTGGCCGAGGCCAACGTCAAGAACGTCTCGCTCACGAATTTTGACGTGATCGCCGCGGTGGCCGCCGAGGAGGGCTACATCAAGGACGAGGATATTGCGCGCCTCATCGCGTTCCGCAATAACCCCTCGGACGAAAGCTGGATCGGCAAATGAGAAGTCTTATCGACATTCAGGACTTTTCGGTCGAGGAGCTTGACGCCCTGTTTGCCACCGCCGCCGACATCGCCGAGCACCCCGAAACGTATGCCGAGGCCTGCCGCGGTAAAAAGCTGGCCACCCTCTTTTTTGAGCCGTCCACCCGTACGCGCCTCTCGTTTGAGGCGGCGATGCTGGAGCTTGGCGGTAGCGTGATCGGCTTTTCGGACGCCGATTCCTCCTCCGCCGTCAAGGGCGAGAGCGTGGCAGATACAGCACGCGTGATCTCGGCCTACGCCGACATTATGGCCATGCGCCACCCGAGGGAGGGCGCGGCGCTGGTGGCCGCCACCCGTGCCACGGTGCCCGTCATCAACGCGGGGGACGGCGGTCACGCCCACCCCACACAGACCCTCACCGACCTCTTTACGATCCTGCGCGAGCACGGTAGGATCGAGGGACTGACGATCGGCTTTTGCGGCGACCTGAAGTACGGCCGCACCGTTCATTCGCTCATCTCGGCACTCTCGCGCTATGCGGGGGTGAAGATCGTCCTCATCTCGCCCGCCGAGCTTTCACTCCCCGGCTACGTCAAGGGCGGCGTCCTTGAGGACGCGGGTATGGAATGGCGCGAGACCACCGATCTCGAGGCCGCTCTCCCCGCGCTGGACGTCCTTTATATGACGCGTATCCAGCGTGAGCGCTTCCCCGATCAGGACGAGTACGAGCGCCTCAAGGACAGCTACGTGCTGACGCCCGAAAAGCTCACCGACGCCAAGCCCACGCTCTCGATCCTGCACCCCCTGCCCCGCGTCAACGAGATCAGCGTCCGCGTGGACGCCGACCCCCGCGCCAAGTATTTCTCGCAGGTGGAGAACGGCAAGTACGTGCGTATGGCCCTGATCCTCGCGCTTCTCTCGACCGCCGCCGACAGAACGCCCCTCGCCCCCGAGGGTGAGGAAATGCCGTCGATGGCCTGTCACAACCCCGTGTGCATCACACGGTGTGAGCAGGAGCTTTTGCCGCGCTTCCGCGTGACCAACAAAAAGCTCGGCATCGTCCGCTGCGTTTTCTGCGAAAAGCGCGCCGAGGAAAAGAAGTAAAACAAAAAAAGCACCGCCCGTGGGCGGTGCTTTTTTTAATCCTCGGTCACCTCAAAGAGATCGTTCGGCGTGCAGTCCAGAAGAAAGCAAAGCGCCTCAATGTTCTCATAGCGAATGGACTTTGTCTCGTTGTTGATCATTTTGCTGAAGTTCTGATAGCTCATGCCTAACTGCTTGTAAAGCCAATACCGCGTCTTTCCCTGCTTTTGCAAAAGCTCAAGCGCCTTTAATTTTACCATAAGATACTTCTCCTTTCGCAACACGGGGAACGGCAGAATTCGGACACGCGAGATTGCTCGCGGAGATAATTTCGAGCAGAAATTGCCGATCGTGACCCGAAGGCGTATTCCACATACGCCGAGGGGAGGGAGCGGTGATTTATGCCGAAATTGGCCCGCGAGAGCGCGCCGCAGAAATTTCGCAAGACGAGGCGCGGCGAGAAGCACAGGCGACGGCGTACTTACGTACGTGAGCAAGCTAAAACGCAAATCTTGCGTTTTCGCGCAGCGATACCCCAAGGATAGGGAAAAATGAAGCAAGTGACAACGCGCGCACATTTTGACCATATCCGCGGGGAGGCCGAGCCGAGCATCGCAGTCGCAACGAAGTATTGCGGAATTTATGCAAGCGAACTCGCTCGCGGAGATAAAACCGCGCAGGTCAAGGCGCACCGCAAGAAAGCAAGGCGCAGGCGTACTTACGTACGTCAAGCCGCTTTCGAGGAGCAACGCAGAGATGCGCGGTTTTAGCCCG
>JAFVYX010000024.1 GCA_017500625.1 Clostridia bacterium
GAGCGCGGCCACGGTGTCGTTGACAAAATAGGCCTCGGTGCCGTACAGCACCTTCAGCTCGGGGTACTTCTTCTCCTTGACCGCCATGATCTCGGGGAAGGCCTGGACGGTGCCGTGGTCGGTGATGCCGATGGCGGTGTGCCCCCAGCGCTTGGCCGACAGCACGATCTCCTCGGGCGTTGTGAGGGCGTCCATCGTCGACATATTGGTATGCAGATGCAGCTCCACGCGCTTTTCGGTCTCATCGTCCGTGCGGTGGAGCTTTTTGATCTTCACGATCGCCGTAGGGGCGCAGGCGGGCTCGTTGTTTAAGTACTTCTCGCGGTAGATCTTGCCGCGGACGGCGAGAACGTCGCCTGCGGAGACGCCCTTGGCCCACGCGGCGGCCTCGGCATCAAAGCCGCGGCGGAGATAGATCGACGAGGTGCCGTCGGTGATGCCGATCTGCACCGTAATGCGCTCGCCTGTGCGGCTTTCGTGCAGGTCGGTGGAAAAGACCTCGCCAAGCACGGTGACGGCGCCCTCGCTCTTCTGGGCCTTGGCGAGGGGTATGGGCGACTCGGGCGTGAAGGGGCGTCCCAAGACGGCCTCGGGCTCGGAGATATCGAAGCGGAGCGAGCCGACAGAAAGGACGCTTGCCTCGGTGCGCTCAACGCTCGCCTCCTCGGCGGAAAGACTGACGGCATGGGCGTAGTCGGGATTTTCGGTCGGGGACAGGGTCTCGCGACGGCGGGCGTCGGCCTCAGCCGAGAGGCGCGACTGCTCCTCAATACGGCGGCGGTCCTCGGCCTCCCTTTGCGCTATGCGCTCGCGCTGACGCGCTTCGGCATTCACAGCGGGGACGATGACCACGCGGCGGCGGACGTTGTAGCGGTTGGCAAGGATCGCCGAAAGGAGCGCCGCGGTCTTGGCAACAAGGTCAACGCCGCTCTGCAGGAAGGGGATCTCGACCGTGACCGTTTCGCCGTCATCGGTTGACGTGGCCTCGTAAAAGAAGCCGTTGGCGACCGCGCCGATCTTGGCCGCCTCGGCAAAGATCTCGCCCATCACCGAAACCGAAAACTCGCTCGGCGGATAGTGCGGAAAGATGCGGAAGGAGTGCGCCTCACAAAGGCGGCAGAGGTCGTCCTCGATCTCGTAAAGGAGCGAGGCGTCCTGCCGTCTTTCAAAGGTGATATTCAGCTCAAGACGCGGCGGCGTGTGCGTGGCAAAGCGCAACGAGTGCCCACGGCCGCTGTCCAGCACAAGGCGGCGCACGTCCTCGGCGGGGTGATAGCGCTCACCGATCGTGCTTCTGTAGATTTCCTGTTCGGTCATACACGGTTCCTCGTCAGAATGGTACTCAAAAGGATCAAAGGGATCAAAGGCGGGAGCGGAGACGGGCAATGAGGGCGGGGACGATCTCCGCCTCGGGGATCTTCGCCACGGTCACGCCCTTTTCAAAGAGAACGGCCTCGCCACGGCCGCCCGCGATACCGAGGTCGGCCTCCCGCGCCTCGCCGGGGCCGTTGACGACACAGCCCATCAGGGCCACGGTCAGGGGGAGCGAGAGCAGCCCCTCCCTTTCCGCCGCGCGCTCAAATTCCTCGGTAAGTGCACAGAGGTCGATGCCCGTTCTTCCGCAGGTCGGACAGGAGACGATGCGCAGCCGCGGCCTTGCCGAGAGCGACAGCGCCTCAAGGATCTCGCGAGCGGCGGCCACCTCACGGACGGGATCGGCCGTCAGCGACACGCGGATTGTGTCGCCGATGCCCTCGGCAAGGAGCGTGCCGATGCCGACGGCGCTTTTCACCGTGCCCGCGCGCTCACTGCCCGCCTCGGTCACGCCGAGATGCAGGGGGTAGCTTGTCCTTGCGGCCAAGAGGCGGTTGGCGGCGATCATCTCGGGGACCGACGAGGCCTTGACAGAGAGAACGATATCGTAAAAGCCGCAGTCCTCAAGGAGCGAGGCGTGGTAGAGGGCGCTCTCACAAAGGGCCTCGGCCGTGGGGGCGCCGTGCTTTTCAAGGATCGCCCGCTCAAGGGAGCCCGAATTCACGCCGATGCGGATCGGCACGCCGCGCTCACCGCACGCCTCGGCGACGGCGCGCACGCGGTCGCGTCCACCGATGTTACCGGGGTTCAAGCGGATCTTATCGGCGCCCGCCGCGAGGGCGGCCAACGCCAGCTTATAGTCAAAGTGGATATCGGCACACAGCGGCACGGAAAGGCCCGCCGCGTGCAGGTAGGAGAAGACACCCGCCGCCGCCTCATCGGGCACGGTCAGGCGCACAAGATCACAGCCCGCCTCGCAAAGCGCCCTCACCTGCGAAAGGCAGGCGGCAAAATCGTGAGGATCGGTGTTGGTCATCGACTGCACCGAAACGGCGGCACCGCCGCCGATCGCGAGGCCGCCCGCCGTGACGCGGCGGCTCTCTCTCTTCGAAACGTAGTCTTTCATAGTAGGTCACCTTAAGAACAGCTGCACGATGTCCTTTCCCGTAATGAAGATCATAAGGCCAAAAAGCAGAATAAGGCCTGCCAGGTGGATCGCCCCCTCCACCTTTTCGGGGATCGGGCGGCGGATC
>JAFVYX010000264.1 GCA_017500625.1 Clostridia bacterium
CGATGCCGATGCCGTTCTCTTTCTCGGCGACGGTCTCGGGGAGATCGAGGCGGCCGCCGCCGACGGCGGCCTCCCCCCCGTCCTTGCCGTGCACGGCAACTGCGATTCGCCCACCTCACCCTATGGCTGCGTGCGCGAGGAGGAGGTGACGGTATCGCTCGGCGGTCACCGCCTGCTGCTCGTCCACGGTCACACCGTCGGCGTCAAAGCGTCGCTCGGCGGTCTTGCCGCCGTCGCCCGTCGCCACGGGGCCGACATCGCCCTTTACGGCCACACGCACGTGGCAAGCGAGACCTATCTCTCCGAGGAGAACGGCGGCCCCTTGTGGCTTTTTTGCCCCGGCAGTCTCGGCCACCCTGCGGACGGCGCTCCGTCCTACGGGCTTCTTATGCTCGATGAGGGCGGCGTTCTCTTTTCGGTCGGAAGGGAGGCGTAGTATGCAGATCCTTCCCTCGATCGGCGCCTTCATCGGCCGTGTTAACGGCCGCGATCCCCACGCCTTTCTTCGCGTGGCGCCCACCCTGGATGCCACCGCCTTTGAATTTCTGATGTACGAGGCCTTTTATCCCACGATCGACACGATCCTCGGTGAGTATCGGGCCACGGGCTACGCCTTTCCCGTCTTTCATGCCGAAAAGCGCATCGGTGAGCTGGTCACCCTCGGTGACCGTGCCGAGGCCGAGCGCCGCTTTCTTGTCAATCTTGAGGCCGCCGCTACCCTCGGCGCCGACACGCTGGTGCTCCACCTCTGGAACGGTCCCCCCTCGGACCGCGAGTTCTCACGCAGTCTCGAGGCGTATGCCACCTTTTCGGAGCTTTCCCGTAAGGCGGGGCTGCTTCTCACGGTCGAGAACGTGGTCTGCGCCATTGCCGACCCCCTCGCGCGCTTTCGCGAGCTTCTCGCCGCCGACCCTTGCGCGTCCTTTACCTACGACACCAAAATGGCTGCCCACCACGGTCAGGAAATGACCGTTTTCTCGCCGCCCCATACCGCCCTTTTTCATCGCAAAGAGGGCGGGATCCGCCATATTCACCTCAACGATTACGGCGGCACCCCGGGCGATTTCTCGGGTCTTGCCACGCTCCATCTCGGGGAAGGCCACCTCAATATCCCTGCCATCGTCTCGTCGCTCTGCCGCGAGGGCTACGCCGGGAGGATCACGCTCGAATGCGGCTGTATGCGCCCCGACGGGACGCTCACACCCGAAAAAATGAACGCCTCGCTCAAAACCGCCCGCCGCCTCGTTTCCGAGGGGTGTGAATGAAAGGAGACCGCCTATGCCACCCAAACGCCCTCAGGGGCCGCCGCGCCCTCAACGCCTGCGCGAGTATCCCCGATGGATCGCCCGAATGGTCAAATCGTTTCTTTCCCATCTCTTTTATATCGTGCGCCTGGTGTACGAGGCCCAGCCGTGGATGCTGCTCCTTATGGGTGTTTTCTGTCTCCTTGGAGGCGTTCTCCCCGTCCTCGGCGCCTGGATCACGCGGGACCTTCTCAATGCTGTGGCCGACCTTCTCGGTGAGGGGGTGGCCTCGGGCGGCTTTGCCGCCTTTGTGAGAGAGGAGCTTCTCGGGCGCTTCCGCACCATCACCTTCCTCATCGTCTTCCAGTTCCTCTACCAATTTGCCTCGCGCCTTGTCTCTCGCCTTTCCACCCTGACCAACAATCTTGCGGGTGAGCTTTGCGCCAATCATATCAAGGAAAAGATCATGACGCAGGCGCGGAGCGTGGATATGTCCTCGTTCGACCGCCCCGAGTTCTACGAAAAGCTGGAGAACGCCAATCGCGAGGCGGGAATGCGCCCCTTGATGATTCTGCGCGCCACCTTTGATATGGTATCGGCCGTCATCAGCGCCGTGAGCTTTGTTCTCATCATCGGCTCGCTTCACCCCCTGGCGCCCCTCTTTATCGTGGTGATCGCGCTTCCCACTGCCGTTGTCAACTGCATTTATCGCAACAAAAACTTTTTCTATATGCGCCACCGCTCCAAGGAGCGCCGCCAGATGCAGTATTTCTCAAACCAGCTCGTCGATAAGGATAAGGTCAAGGAGGTCCGCATCATGGGCCTTTCCGACACCTTCATTGACCGCTATCGCCGTGCGTTCACCGTCTATTTTCGCGGGATCCGCTCGCTTTCATTCCGTGAGACCTTCTGGCAAATGGCCGCCGCCCTCGTCTCGCTCGCGGGTAGCGCGCTTCTTCTGATCTACGTGGCTTACGGTGTGGTCAGCGGCAGCGGTGAGATCGGCGACTGGTCGCTCTATTCGGGCGCTCTCGGATCGATCACCGCGGCGGTCGGCACCGTCATCGCCTCGGTCGCCTCGATCTACGAGGGAACGCTCTTTATCGACAATATGATGGTCTTTATGCAAGAGCGCCCCGCGATCGTGCCCTCGGTCACGCCCCCCCGCCTTCCCACCGAGGGGCCGCACACCATTGAATTCTTTCACGTCAGCTTCGCCTACCCCGGCGGCCGCGGCAACGTCATCTCGGACGTGAGCTTTACGCTCCGTACGGGAGAGACGATGGTGCTGGTCGGCCTCAACGGAGCAGGGAAGACCACCCTCATCAAGCTCCTGACGCGCCTTTACGATCCCACCGAGGGCGTCATTCTCCTCGACGGTCACGATCTGCGTGAATACGACGTCACGGCGCTTTACGATCTTTTCGGCGTCATCTTCCAGGACTTCGGCCGTTACGCCGTCACCGCCCGTGAGAACGTCGAATTCGGTGACGTTCACCGCACACCCGAGGAGGGAGAGGTCGAGCGTTCCGCTGTGCGCGGCGGTGCCGACGCCTATATCCGCGAGCTTCCCGTGGGCTATGACACTCCCCTCACGCGCTTCTTTGAGGAGGACGGCGCCGAGCTGTCGGGAGGCCAATGGCAAAAGCTGGCCATTTCCCGCGCCTTCTACAAGCGCTCGGCGATCCTGATCCTTGACGAGCCCACCGCCTCGCTCGATCCTTTGGCTGAGGCCGCCGTCTTTGACCGCTTTGCGGGTGAGGGGGACGATAAGATCACCATTCTCGTTTCCCACCGCCTCTCGGGCGCCACCTCGGCCAAGGTGATCGCCGTCCTTGAGGGCGGACGCCTTGTGGAGTGCGGCACCCACGCTGAGCTGATGGCCAAGCGTGAGCGGTATTACGAGCTGTTTTCGGTTCAGGCACGTAACTACGTGGAAAATTCTGCCCCCACCTCCGAGCCACCCTCGCGCCGTCCGCACCTGCAAGACGATCCCATGGACTTCGGTCAGGAAAACGGGTAACGCTTTCTACATATCTCGATATACGCAAAGTTTTATTTACAAAAAACGCCCC
>JAFVYX010000265.1 GCA_017500625.1 Clostridia bacterium
ACCCTTGGCTCTTGAAAAAAAGAACTTTTTGAACAAAGAGCGCACGTTCTCGCGGCGAAGGCGGCGCATAGAAAGCGTCTGCTTCATCGGAATGTATTCAATGGAGGATTCCTCGAAGCCTGAGCTGTTGACCTTCAGCTCGGTCACCCGTCCGTCTCGTATAGCGGCATTGAGTGTATCAAGGTCGGTATCGTTAAGGTGGGAGTGATAGGGGATAGTCGCCGTACCATTCTCAAGGGCCAGAGCGTCCTTGTATCCCTCGACACGAGAGATATCGCTGACGATTCTTCCGTCTGCCAGCTCAATGATACGGTCGGCATACGTATTGGCGTCTCCTGTATTGTGAGAAACGACCAGGACCAGCTGATCCTTGGACAGTTTCTTAAGAAGATTCAGGATCTGGTGTGAGGTGGCGTTATCGAGATTTCCCGTCGGCTCATCGCAAAGCACGATGCGAGGTTTTTTTGCAAGAGCACGTGCAATTGCGACGCGTTGACGTTGACCACCCGAGAGCTCGTGCGGATAGCGGTCCTTAAGCTCGGAGATTCCGACCGCCTCCAGCTGTGCCAAGAAAAAGTCGTCATTTTGCGTGTCGGAGGATAAAAGGGTGACGTTTTCCCATACCGTCAATTCGTCCAAAAGATGATAATCCTGAAAAATAAAGCTGACAAGCTGACTGCGGTAGGCTTCGAAATCCTTTCCGGAAAACTCCTTCAAGGAATTTGAAAAGCATACGATATCACCGGCATCAAAGGAATCCAGGCCGCCGAGTAAATTTAATAACGTGGATTTTCCGGAGCCGCTTTTTCCTAAGATAAAGACAAGACCTGTATCAGGCAAAACAAGGTCAATATTGTCCAAGGCAATGCAAGCGCTTTTGCGATTGGACAAATATTTTTTCGTTAATCCCTTTATGTGAATCATGGTCGCTTCCTTTAGGTGTATGTATAATATTAGTATATAACCCCACGTCGTTAATGTCAAGATGTTTCGTGTTGACGCCGAAATGCACGTTTCTTTCCCGCATTCCGAACGTTAAGAGGGCTACAATGGAGCTAAAATGCAGATAGCGATTGACAGAGGAATCCTTGCGTAGTAGAATATAAATGACAAAGGCGCAAGAAAAAGCTTGGGAGACGTAGGTATGAAGCTATATACACTTGGCACCAGCCACGGAGCCACTGAGGTTGGGAGAGCATGCTCCGCCAATCTCCTTGCCGTGGGCGGCAACTATTATTTGTTTGATTGTGGCGGCAATACCGAGGGGAAAATGACCGATATGGGCTTGCCGATCGATCGGGTACGCGCAACGTTTATCACGCATATGCACGAGGATCACGTGGGAACGCTTTCTTCTATAGCGAAGCGATTCAGCGATTATCACCCCGATGCACCGGCACTCCCGGTTTATTTGCCTGAGCAGAGCGGCATTGATGCCTTTGGTGGCTGGCTGTCGGCATTGCATATTGCTTACCGTGATCGTGTGCTGCTTCGTTTGATCCATGCGGGGAGGATCTATGAGGACGACCACATTTCTGTTACGGCGGTCAGAACGGAGCATATAAAAAAAGGGGCATTTCCGAGCTTTGCGTTTTTGGTTGAAGCAGAGGGGAAACGGTTTCTCTACACGGGGGATCTTTCCGGGGATTTTCACGATTATCCCGCTGTCCTTCTGGAGCAAGATTTTGATGCTGTTCTTTGCGAGCTTGTCCACTTTAAGGTGGAAAGGAACCTGGACACCATAGCTAAGACCAAAACAAAACGAATGATCTTTACGCATTTGTCTCCGCGAAATATACCCCTTGTCCGTTCCGTGGAGAAGGAATTGCCGTTCCCGATAGCGATTGCCGAAGACGGCGCCTGCTTCGAGATATAAGCTCCGGCGCTGTGTCATTGTAAAAAAGCCACCCCGCAGGGTGGCTTTTTCTTTTGCGGAAAAGGAACGGGGGAAAATGGCTTACTTTTTGTGGAATGGTGGTATATAATAGGTTCAGACATCGGCTGAGTGAATTGATAAAAACAAGTGGATATCGAAGAGCTTGAGGACCTTTATCGAATACGTTAAGGCCCACGATTTTTCAAGCTGACGGCGGCGCTTTCCGAAAAAGGTGGCTGTCACGTTTTAATGACGGATGTGCACAAAACGCGGTTTTGCGTGCCTGTTGCTTGACATTATTGTATTTTCTTTTATAATAAAGTCAATAGATTTTTTGGAGTGAGGCGACTTATGTTATCGCATTTAATACACACAGTGCCTGAATTTTGGTGGGCTCCCGAGTACGATCTTCTTCCCACAGAGCCAACGCACGGCGTTCGTGCTCTGTTCTTTCGCAGCGTTGATCATCGCGGTCGCAAAACACGCGTTTTTTCCTATTACGCGGCCCCCGAGCACAAGGAGGGGGAGCGCCTGCCCGCGGTCGTGCTTGTCCACGGTGGGTGCGGCACGGCCTTTGATCTTTGGGTAAAGCAATGGTGTGACCGCGGGTACGCCGCCATAGCCATAGACACCCTGGGGCGCTATCCCAACGAGGAGAGCCGGGGCAAAAGCATTCGTGAGGGCATGACACTGACGACGCGGACACGCTGTGATGAGGGAGAGTACGTATCGCCCCCGCTGAACGATGAGTGCATGACGTACGGCCCACCCGAGGAGATGTGGCTGTATCACGCCGTTTCCGCCGTCATTCTTGCCCATTCGCTGATCCGTTCCTTTCCCGAGGTCGATCCCGACCGTGTGGGGATCATGGGCGTTTCGTGGGGAGGAGTTCTCGCCACCCACGCGATCTCCTATGATCGCCGCTTTGCCTTTGCGATCCCCGTGTACGGCAGTGCCTATTTGGCAACAGGGGACTCGAAGATCAACCGCACCTACCGTAATTACGGGATCGACCGTCATTTTAACGCACAGGTCGGTCTGGATACGGTGGCTTTCCCCGTTCTTTGGCAATGTCACGATTTGGATTGCAATTTTTCCGTGGATGCGAACACGCGCTCTTATCTGGCCACGCGCCGCGCGGGAGCGGTACTCACGATCGCCAATATGGGCCATTCCTGGGGGGCGGCTTCCTCTCGCAAGGAGCCGTTTGCCTTTGCGGACGGGGCGATCGGCCGCAGCCAAGGTCTTCTTTGCCGCGTTGTGACCGAACCGCATGGATTTGGTAACGTTTCCTTTACGATTGCGGTCGGGGAGGGTGCCGAGGGCGTCCGCGCCGTCTGCCATTATCTGGATGCCCCGATGGCCTTTGATGAAAACGGAAAGTACGCCTACGAATGGCGGCATCTTGCCGCCACAGTGGAGGGGGAAACGGTTTCCCTTACGCTGCCGCCGGAGGCCATGAGCTATTATATCTCTCTTGAGTGGTTTCAGGGGGGAGAAAAAATGGGGATCAGCACCTGCTACGTTACAGAGTAAGGATAAAAAAAGGAGCCAATACGGCTCCTTTTTTATTGCTTCGGGCGTTTTTTCTCCGCGCTCCTTTTGAGGTAATCCACCTCTTTTTCATCAAGGTAACGCCAATCGCCAACGGCAAGGCCGTTCAGCTTCAGCTTACCGATCGAAACGCGCGAAAGGCGCTTGACGGTAAGGCCGACGGCGGCGCACATCTTCCGGATCTGGCGGTTTCTCCCTTCGTAGAGCGTCATTTTGAGGACGGTGCCGCTCTCGGTCACGTCGCTGACCTCGGTGCTGACGGGCTCAATGACGTAGCCGTCTATGGTGAGGGGGGAGCGGAGCTTTTCCAACTGCTCCACGGTAACGGCCTCGGCAACTTTAACGCGATAGACCTTGGGAACGTCGTGCCCCGGGTGGGTGAGCTTGTTGGCAAGGTCGCCGTCATCGGTCAGAAGGAGGATCCCCTCCGAGGTCATATCCAGGCGGCCAACGGGATAGACACGCCCGCACTCCTCGGGGAGGAGGTCCAGGACGCAACGGCGGCCCTCGGGATCGCTTGAGGTGGTGACGTAGCCACGCGGCTTATTGAGGACGATATAGGTATGCTCGCGGTTTTTCTGCGCCACAATGGGCTTACCGCGATAGACCACGATATCGCGCCCCGGCAGGATCTTCTGCCCGAGGGTGGCGGGGTGGCCGTTGACGCTGACGTCGCCCGCCAGAATGGCGGCCTCGGCTGCGCGGCGCGACATCACGTTGCAATCGGTGAAATACTTTTGAAGTCTGACAAGATTCTTTTCGTTCATATTGAGTGCCTTTCGGGCGGTTGTGTTCTAACTTGCGGAGTTCTGATAGACAAGCGGTGAGGTGACAGAGCTTCCGTCGGGGGCGGTGTAGGTGACGTAGCCCGCCAGCGCTCCTTTGGGCACAGGGAGGGGAGGCGCGGGGAACAACTCGTACACGGGTTGGGGGGAGGTGGCCGACCGAGCCAGCGTTATGCGGATCTCCTCGCTGTTGGTGACGCGCACGGCGGTGTCCTTCCCGAATACGGGAACGGTAAGCGTGAGGGAGAATGGCTCGGCCAGAAGGCGGCTCTCCAGCGTGCTGTAGCCATAATCCAGCATGGCCGTGTGATCGTGCCAGTCCGAGGGAGCATCAAGGGTAACGGCAATGAGCGTCAGTCCGTCACGGGAGGCGGCGCTGACAAGGCAACGGCCGCACCTCTTGGTGAAGCCCGTCTTAACGCCTACGGCGCCGTCATAGAGATGAAGGAGCTTGTTGTGATTGATGAGTGTGCGAGCTTCCTCGCCCTCCACCGTGGCAAAAACGTAACGGCGCGTGGCGACGATCCTTTGAAGATCGGGAAGCTCCAAGGCGGCGCGGGTGATTTCGGCCAGCTCGGCGGCGGTGGTATAATGCGTGTCACCGTCAAGGCCGTGGGGATTATCAAAATGGGTATCGGTAAGACCAAGGGCGGCCGCCTTTGCGTTCATCAGATCAACAAAGGCAGGGACGCTCCCCGCGACCGCATAGGCAATGGCCTCGGCGGCGTCATTGGCGCTCTGCAGAAGAAGCGCGTAGAGGAGCGCTTCCATGGTGTAGCGGCTATTCGGCTTCAGGTAGACCGAGGAGCCCTCCACGCCCACCGCCGCAGGGTTGACCGTGACCACGGTGTCCAACGGGCAGGCCTCCAGTGCGACAAGGGCCGTCATGATTTTGGTGGTGCTGGCCATGGGGTGACGCTTGTCGGCGTTTTTGGAAAAAAGCACTCGTCCCGTAGCGGCGTCGGTAAGCACGGCGCATTCGGCGGACAGTGTCTCGGGGGGCTTGGCTGCGGCCGCGGTCAGGGGGGCGCCAAGGAGTAGGTATAGGCAAAGGAAAAGGGGGAGCTTGCGTAGTATCACAGCATCGACCTCACGTTGATTTTTCTTCTTTTAATATGCTTAAAAAACAACGCGCAAATACTGTGAATTTGTGAGAAAAAAGCTTATTTTTCCTCGCTCTCGCCTTCGGCCTCGTCCTCCACACGGATCTCGGAGGATCTCTCCTTTTTCTTGGTAAAAACGTCACGCAGACGGGAGAGAATGTCGGGCGAGCGCTCAATGAGCGAGGCGATCTTCTCAACCGAACTGCCCTCATCGTATCCCGTGATAGGCAGGAGCTCCGTCGTACCGCTTTCCGAGATGACGAGGAAGGCGATGGGGGTGATGTTAACACCCGTTCCCCCGCCGCCGCCAAAGTTGTTGGGACGGTTTTGTGCGACCTCACGCTGCTTTTTGCCTGCATAATCCACACCGCCCGAGGCAAAGCCCATCGTGATGCGGGAGACGGGAATGATCGTGGTGCCGCCGACCGTGATCGGCTC